>JAILRK010000273.1 GCA_024698225.1 Oscillospiraceae bacterium
AGGGCGCGAGGTCGGTCTCGCGGCAGGACTGTCCCGCCACGGCGGCGCGGCGGCCGCGCAGCAGCCGCAGCCCCAGCGTCAGCAGGAACAGCTCCTCAAAGACCAGCCGCCGCCGCGCGAGGGCAAGCGCCTCGTCGTCGGCGGGGAAATGCACGTTCTCATAGGCGTAGCGGACGTGGCAGAGCCGGTGCGCCGCGCGCAGGTCCTCGTCCAGCACCTCCGGCAGCGCGTCGGCGCAGGCGTCCAGCCCCTGCCGGACGGCGGAGGAGAGCAGGTTCTGACTCACCCCGGCGGTGAGCGGGTAGATGGGCACGATGCGCCCCGTGACGCGGTTCGCGCCCAGGGGCTCGCACAGGGGGTTCGTCATCCGCGGGTGCGGCGCGCTGCCCTCCGCCTTGCCGAAGAAGACGTACTCCTCGCCGGTGTGGAGCTGGTCCTTGAGCCAGGTCTGGTTGAAGAAGGTCAGGTCCAGCGCCGCGGAGGCGTCCACCACGCGGAGCTTGACCAGGTCCAGCCCCTTGCGGACGTGCGAGACCTTCGGCTCGCCCGCCGCCATGGCGCGGACGCAGGCGGCCTCGCCGGGGACGAGCTCGGCAATGCGCCGGTACGTGCGCCGGTCCTCATAGGCGCGCGGAAAGTAGGAAAGCAGGTCGCGCAGGCTGTGCACGCCCAGCTTTCCCAGCGCCTTGGCGCGCGCCTCGCCGATGCCCCGGACAAAGCGGACGTCGGTGGAAAGCTCCGCCATGGTCTATTTCTTCACGTAGTCGATGTAGCGGAACTGCAGGCCGTTTTCCTCCATGAGCTCGCTCTCGGACGCGACGCGCCAGTCGGGGTGGTTGTCGAGATTGGGGAAATAGCTGTCCGCCGCGGGCGTGGCGTAGACCTTGGTCACGCGCACGAGGTCACAGTCGCGCAGCAGCAGGGAGTAGACGCTCGCCCCGCCGACGACGACCGCGTCCGGACCGGCGAGCGCAAGCGCCTGCTCGCGCGTGTGCGCCAGCTCCGCGCCCTCGATGGGGGCCTCGCTGCGGGTGATGACGACGTTGCGGCGGTCCGCAAGCGGCTTGCCGCCGGGGAAGCTCTTGAGCGTGCGGGAGCCGACGAGGATGGTCTTGCCGAGCGTCAGCGTGCGGAAACGCTTCATGTCGGCGCTGAGGTGGAACAGCAGGGCGTCGCCCAGCCCGATGCCCCAGTTTTCACTGATACAGACGACTGCTTGCATGGTGTGATGCCTCTTTTCTTTAGATTGCAATGGGGATTTGGTCCTCAAACGGCGCGTATTCGTAGTGCTCCAGCCGGAAGCTGTCCTTGGTGAAGGCGTAGAAATCCGTCACGGCGGGGTCGACGGTGAAGGTCGGCGCGGGGTGCTCCGGCGCGTCGAGCATGCGCTCGATGATTGGGATGTGCCGGTCGTAGATGTGGCAGTCGGCGATGACGTGCACCAGCTCGCCCGCCTGCAGTCCGCTGACCTGCGCGAACATGTGCAGCAGCACCGCGTACTGCACCACGTTCCAGTTGTTCGCCGCCAGCATGTCCTGCGAGCGCTGGTTGAGAATGGCGTTGAGCCGGTTCCCGCTGACGTTGAAGGTCATGGAGTAGGCGCAGGGGTAGAGCGCCATCTCGCTCAGGTCGGCAAAGTTGTAGAGGTTGGTGAGGATGCGGCGGGAGGCGGGGTTGTGCTTCAGGTCGTAGAGCACGCGGTCCACCTGGTCCATGTCACCCTCTTTGTAGTGGTGCTTCACGCCGAGCTGGTAGCCGTAGGCTTTCCCGATGGAGCCGTTCTCGTCCGCCCAGGCGTCCCAGATGTGGCTGGAGAGCTCGTGCACGTTGTTGGATTTCTTCTGCCAAATCCACAGCAGCTCGTCCACGGCGCTTTTCCAGTAGGTGCGCCGTAGCGTCAGAATCGGGAACTCCTGCGAGAGGTCGTAGCGGTTGACGACGCCGAACTTCTTCATCGTGTGGGCGGGCGTGCCGTCCGCCCAGTGCGGGCGGACGGTGAGCGCATCGTCGCGCACGCCGTGCTCCAGGATGTCGAGGCAGGTCCGGCGGAAAATCCGGTCGGCAATGGCCATGGTGTTCTCCTTTTTCGGCGCGCGTCCGCGGGGCGGGCGCTGCGCCGGGTGTGTTGTAGTCGGTGTGCCCGCCGCTATTTGACGCGGCAGCCGGCGGCGCGAATCGCGGCGAGCGCCAGCTCCAGCGTCGGGTCGACGGCGGGGTAGTCGAGGCGGTAGAGCTCAAAGGCGGGGGGCAGCTCCGTGCAGCCGAGCACCAGCGTCTCCGCCCCGCGCGCGAGCAGGCGCTCGCAGGCGGCGCGAAACGGCGCGGCGTCGTGCCTGAGGTCGCCCGCCTTGACGCCGTTGTAGACGAGGTCCATCACCGCCGCCTGCCCCGCCGCGTCGGGCGTGAGCAGCTCCACGCCGCTGCCGGAAAAGACGCTCTGGTAGATGCCGCTTTCCACGGTGCCGTCCGTCGCCAGCAGTCCGGCGCGGCGGACGCCGCGCGCGCACAGCGCGTCGCGGGTCAGCGCAATCATGTGCAGCACGGGCACGCGCACCGCCGCCGCCACGTCGTCATAGAAGCAGTGGGCGGTGTTGCAGGGGATGACGAGCAGGTCCGCGCCGACGGAGACCAGGCGCTTTGCGCTCCGGATGAGCTCCGGCGTGGGGTCCGCGCCGCCGCTGAGCAGCGCCTCGGTGCGGTCGGGGATGTCGGTGTTGGAGTCGATGACGGTGCGCGGGTGTTCCTGGTCGCAGGCGGCGTCCGTGTGCTCGGCAATCTTGCGGTAGAGGTCGGCGGTGGCGAGGGGCCCCATGCCGCCGATGATGCCGATGACCTTCTTGCTCATTGACCCTGCTCCAGGTCCTCCGCAATGACCTGCTTGAGCGCCTCCACCGCGACGCGGACGGCAGCGGAGGTGTCCTCGCTCATGTCCTGGTCCAGCCCCGCCTTCTCGCGCTCCTGGTTCCACACGACGTGGAAGCAGGAGCCGCAGCGCACGTGCAGCGCCGCCGCCACGACGAACAGCGCGGCGGACTCCATCTCGCTGGCCTTGACGCCCAGGCGCTTCCAGCTCTCCCACTTC
>JAILRK010000281.1 GCA_024698225.1 Oscillospiraceae bacterium
AGCGCAAAGAAATCCATCCGCTGACCGACGAAGAAATTCCACAGTTTCTCGCCGCCATTGAGGATCATCCGTACCGTAACGTCTACGCGGTATGCCTGTTCGCCGGACTGCGAGAGGGCGAAGTGCTTGGACTGTCGTGGGATCAGGTGGACTACACGCGCGGGCGTATCACCATCAATCAGCAGTTGCAGCACGGGAAGAAGGCCGGCAGCGAGTATTTCATTTCGGACAGCACCAAGAGCGGAAAGGCACGCACGATTGAACCGCCGCCGATTGCCTTCGAATACCTCCGTTCGGAGCAGGTACGGCAGCTTGAGAACCGCCTCCGTGCAGGCGACCTGTGGAACAATCCACACAACCTGGTGTTCACAGATGAGTGCGGAAAAAACCTCACCCTCTTCTCATTCTACCGCAGATTCAAGCGCATTGCGGAAAGCATTGGGCGACCGGACCTGCGACCGCATGACCTGAGACACACCTGCGCCACCGTGGCCATCGCATTGGGAGCGGACATCAAGAGCGTACAGTCACTCATGGGACATGCGACCGCCAGCTTCACGATGGACGTGTATGCCCACACGTCTGAACGCATGATGCAGGACACGGCGGGCAGGGTGCAGAGCTACTACGACAACCTCAAAAAGATGGGCTAAAAAAGCTGTTTGGGGTATGCGTAGGGGTATAACGCGAGAATCAGCGGAGAATGCAGAACATCTGAGCGGAAAAACCGCATAAAACAAAAAGAATCCCGATGGAATCGCAACAATTCCATCGGGATTTTCTGGCGCAGTGGGAGGGATTCGAACAGGACTCCCAAAACTTTTGCAATCTATTGTCTATAAAAGAACAATATTGTGCTCAGGATTTAGAACTATTGATACCAGTCAGTCTGTTTGCTTGATAGAGTTGCGACCTGCAAAGGGTCAAAAATGAGGTCAAAACGAAAGGAGGTATCTCATGGAAAATGTTTCGTATCATCGTGAAGGTGACTATCTTCTTCCCAATCTTCTGCCGCCGCCCGTGCTGGATAAGTCGGTCGGCATTTGGGGTCAGCGACTTCTCTTCCACATAAAGGAGCACCGAAAATGTGAGCACGCAACCATGCTCCTGCGCGGTACACTTTACCAACACGCCACCGAAGTCAACGAGATGGGCTTCTGCAACGAGGTGTTTGCTACGCTGGATAAAGTGGTTGACCGCCTCTGTGATACCATCTGTGCTTTGTCCACTGAGACCATTCACAGCATTACCGCACGCTCTTGGATTATTTCTTGTTTTAATTGAATATTAGTATGAGAATGCATCTCTTCTTTTATCCGTTCGACAGCGGCGAGCCGGACATCGCGCGTGCCCGCTGCGCTGTGCGCATGGTGCAGTGTGCCGGACAAGAATAGAACTGCCAAGTCCGGGAAGGACTGGCAGTTCGAGACGGTGTTTTCGGATTTGCACGGGGAGTGTCCGGAGCTGGTGGACGTGGTGAACGCGGCAACAACTTCAGCCACCGCTGGCTCAACGCCTTGCCGGAGGACGTGATCGTCCGCCAGCGCGATAAGGGGCGCGGCGTGTGCCGGTACAATACACACTCTCTTTCTTGTTATGATTGAATCATCAGCACTCCACCAGCGATTCCACGACGTGGATGATCTCAGGATAGTCAAGCTCCGGCGCGTCGGTCAGATCCTTGAGCTTTTGCAGTCCCTCCTGCGAGTAGATCAAATCCGTGCGGGAAATGCGTCCCGCGAGGCGGTTGACGTCGCGCTTGATGGCGGTGCGATCCTTCCGCAGTCTCGCATAGAGGTCGATGCGCTCGATGCGCTTGCCGATCTTGATGATGTTGCGCGTGTTCTCATCGTCGATCTGGTCGTCCACGCAGCCCCAGAACGCGAGGATGGCGTCCGTGATCTTCTGGAAGTGCAGCAGCGGCGCGTCGCTTTTCTTCGCGTTGTTCATCTCGTAGATCGCCATCTGGATGAACGACAGCGTCTCGCTGCCGATCTCTTCGCGCAGCTCGATGGCGTTGTCATACGCGCGGTACAGGTTCGAGACGATGGAGTTCGGGTCATCGAGGCTGAAGGCGTAGTTGTCGATGAAGGCGTCCTTGTCGGGATAGACGTCGGGAATTTCCAGCGACGCGCAGAACTTTCGGTGGTCGCCGCCGTACTGCTCGATCAGCGCGTCGAAGGAGCGCGAGAACAGATTCAGGGTCGTATACACACGCTCGGAATACCGTCCCAGCCAGTACAGCCGGTCGGTGTTCATCACTGACTTAATACCCATGTGTCTTTGAAACCTCCCCCTTGAGAAGAATTGACGATGAACGAATCGGGATTGCGCGAGAAGCGCGTCAGGCCGCTTTTCCAGACGACGGTCTCCTCGCCGCTGAGGACGAAGGCGCGCAGGTCCGCCTTGCGCTCCACCTGCCCATCGCCCTCCAAAATCGGGATGTCGCAGAAGTCGATGACCTCCTGCGCGATGAAGCGGCGCGGCTCCGCGAGGATCATGCCCACGAGCTGCTCCTTCTGCTCCGCGCTGAGCTTGCTGCCGAACACGACGCCGTAGCCGCCCGCCTCCGCTACGTCCTTGATGACCAGCGTGTCGAAGCGGTCCAGCACGTACTTTCTGTCCTCCTCGTAGAACGGGAGATAGGTCGGCGCGTTACACAGGATGGGCTCCTCGTCCAGATAATACTTGATCATCTTCGGTACGAAGTAATAAATCCCCTTGTCATCGGCGATGCCGTTGCCCGGCGTGTTCAGCAGCGCGATGTTGCCCTTGCGGTAGACGTCGAAGATGTGCGGGATGCCGATGAGGGATTCGGGGTTGAAGGTCAGCGGATCCATGTACTCGTCGGAGATGCGGCGGTACACCGCGCCGACGCGCTCCTTGCGTCCGGCGTAGCCCGTGAAGTAGAGATAGTCGCCCTCGACCTCCAAATCGCTGCTGCTGACCAGCGGCACGCCCATCCGCTCCGCGAGGTAGGAGTGCTCGAAGTATGCCGCGTTGTAGCGCCCAGGGGTCAGCACGACGCTGATGCCGCCGGTGTTGACGTAGTCACAGACGTGCTTGAGAAGCTGGGGATAGTTGCGGTTGTCCTCGATGGGCGTCTCGTGGAAGGTGCGCGGGCTGCACCGGCGCTCAAGGTCGCGGGCGATGGTGGGGTAGGACGCGCCGGAGGGCACGCGCAGGTTGTCCTCGAGGATGTACCACACGCCATCCTTGCCCAGCACGAGGTCGATGCCGGAGACGTGGGAGTAGACCTCCTTCGGCGGGACGATGCCCTCACAGGGCGCGAGGTAGCCGCTCGCCGCGTAGACGAAGTCGGCGGGCACGACGCCGTCGGCGATGATCTGCTTTTTATTGTAGACGTCCTTCAAAAACAGGTTCAGCGCCGTCACACGCTGCTTCAGACCGCGTTCCAGATAGGCGAATTCCTCTTTTTCGATGATCCTTGGGATCGGGTCGTAGGGGAAGAGCTGCTCCTTGAATTCGCCGTTTTTGTAGATGCCGAATTTGACGCCGTATCGCGCGAGCAGGCCGTTGATGGCGTCGGTGCTGCCGAGCAGTTTGTCGAGATTCACCAAATGGATACACTTCCTTTCATTTCAACCTGCGCGCGGCAAGTCATATAAAAAAACAAGGACGCACTCCGCCCTGAGGGGGGAAACGTCCTTGTTTCATGGATAGATAGTAGCATAGCCGATCGGGAATGTCAAGCTGAAAGATCAAAAACGTTGCTGCGGATCGCGCAGGATCTTGCAGGCGGCGGTGTGCGCGTAGATGAGCGGGTCGTTGTAACGGAAGAAGACGACGCCGTCCGCCGGGCTTCGCAGCGTTTCCAGCACGTCGCCGGCGCAGGGGTCGATGATCTCCGCCAGCGCCTGTCCGGCGGAGACGCGCTCGTCGTTTTTCACAAGGTCTCGGAAGAACCCCGCCTGCGTGGTGCAGACCTTCAGCAGGTCGTCATAGCGGAAGATGCGCGACGGCGCGGCGCGCGAGGGCGTCCCCTTCAGAATGCCGTTTAAGACCATGAAGCGCTCCACCGCGTCCGCGGCCAGCTCCGCGCCCTCCTCGCTGACGCGCGTGGTCGTGCCGGAATAGACGCTGTAGGCGTCGGTCTCCCAAATCTGCCAGTTGTAATTCAGCGTCGTCGTGTCGTAGGGCCTCGGCTCGCGCATCACGATGTAGGGCAGACCGAAATCCCGCGCCTTTTCCGGGTTTTCATAGCCCGTGCGCATCATCTGCACATGGGGCTGGAACTCTCCGGGCGTATAGAACGAGGTGAACTGGACGCCGACGCGGTATTTGTTGACGACCTCGAACACGGCGGCGGCGATCTGCTGGGTGGTCTCGCCCAGCGCGTAGCCGGGGAACATCCGGTTGACGTCCGTGTTGTCTATGGGCCAGAAGCGCTTGCCGATGTTCATGGACGCGGGGTTCGCGGAGGGGATCACCAGGACCTGCCGGTCCTCCGCAAAGCGCCCCTCCGCCTCCAGCCGCTTCAGACGCCGCAGGATGCGACAGCAGATATAGAGCTGCTGGTACTCGTTGCCGCGCACGCTGCCCACGATGCACAGCGCCTTTTCGCCCTGCCCAAAGGTGAAGGCGCGGACGCGGAAATCGTCCCGATAGATGTGGGACATGCGAAACAGAATGCTTTCCTTCATGCTTCCTCCGTCCCCCGCACCAGAATGCGCCCCATGAGGGAGCCCTTGTCCACCAGCGGGTACTCGCGGATGGTGAACAGCAGCCCGCTCTTGGCGGCGGTGACATATTCCACGACCTTGCCCTCAAAGGGGTCGAAGACGTAGCCCACGGTTTCGCCCTTGCCGACCCATGAGCCGTGGCGCTTTGTTTTCATGAACATGCCGGAGCTCTGGGCGTTGAGGAAGATGACCTCGTCCTGCCCGTCGGAGACGATGGGCGTTTTGACGCTCGCGATCTCTCCATCCCACATGCCCAGCTGCTTCATCACGTTCAAAATGCCGTTGGTCAGCTGCTCGCCGTACTCGCCGGTCAGGCGCATGCCGACGCCCATCTCCACCACGAGGCAGGGCGTGCCGATGGAGTTGAGCGAATACGCCAGCGTGGATTCCAGAACGGTGCTGTTGGCATGCACCCAGACCAGATCCATGTTGGCCTGCCTCGCCAGCGGCACCAGCGTGTCCCTGTGCAGCTCGTTGATGCGCACCTGCGGGATCTCCGTGAGGAAGATGTTGCTCGCGTGGATGTCGAACACCGCGTCGGCGCCCGCCAGATCGTCAACGAGCGCGTGTGCGATAGACTCCGTCATCACGTCGGCGTCGGAGCCGGGGAAGGTGCGGTTCATGTCGATGTCAAAGCCCGGGATGCCCCGCTCGATGGAGCCGATGCCCAGCGGGTTGACCGCAGGATAGATCTCCACGCTGCCGTGCAGCAGCTCCGGGTTCTGATTCAAAATGCAATTCAGGAGGAAGCAGACGTACTGCCCCTCCAGCTCGTCCCCGTGGATGCCGGTGACCACGCACAGCCGCTTTCCCGCGCCGTTGCGAATGACGTTTTTCCGAATGCGGAAGGTCTCGTCCACCGGAAGGCGGATGCTGACAATGTCCTCTACCATGGCTGCTTCTCTTCGCTCCCTTCATCCTCCGTGACGATCACGGAGATGTCCGTTTCCTGCCACGCGCCGCCGCGGAAAACGCCGCGGTTGATGGCGCAGTCCCGCGCGTCCCGCCCATGGGACAGCTTAATATGCTCATCCGATACGACGAGACAGTTGGTGGGGTCATACGCCGTCCAGCGCCCGTCGTGCAGCACCTCAACCCAGGCGTGGCTCTTTCCCTCGCCCAGCAGCATACCGGCGACATAGCGGCACGGCACACCCGATGCGCGCAGCGCCGCGAGCATGATGTGCGCGTAGTCCTGACAGACGCCGCGCCCCATGGCGAACGCCTCGGCGGCGGTGGTTTGGACGGTCGTCGCGCCGGACTGATAGGAGATCGCGTCGTGCACGGCGCGCATCACGGCCTCCGCCTCCTCCGGCGCGCCGGAGCGGATGCGCAGTTTTTCGGCGAACGCGCGCAGCGCGTCGTCCGGCTCCGTCAGGGGCGTTGCGAAGCCGAAGATACGCTCCTGCTCAAAGGGCTTTGCGCTCGTGCCGTCGGACAGCCCAACCGCTGCCTGTCCGCACACGTTTGCCTCGAAGCAGGTGTGCCGACCATGACAGCAACCGTACAGGAGCGCGTTGCCCCATTGATCCCGTCCGCGGCTCAGCGAGTCCTTTGGGAACACGAAATGCCGCAGCTGCACGATGCGCTGCCGCGCGTCGGAGACAGGGATGCAGCGCAGAGTGAAATGGTGGGCACTGACGGGGGCGTCCATTGTAAATTTCAGATGATAATGGAAGGAAAGCAGTTTCACGTTCAACACTCCATCAGCCGTTACAAAAAGACAAGGACTCGGTTCACCGGAAGTGAAACGTCCTTGTTTCCGATATCAAAAGTAGCATAGGCGGACGGGAATGTCAAGGCTTATGTCGGATACTCGCCGGAAAACACCTCCATCGCCTCGCCGGTCAGGAGGATATGTCCGCCGTTCGGCTCATAGCGGAGCGTGAGGTCGCCGCCCGCAAGGTGCGCCAGCACCTCATGATCCAGCCTGCCCATGCGGATGCCCGCGTAGACCGCCGCCGCGCCGGTGCCGCAGGCGAGCGTCTCGCCCGAGCCGCGCTCCCAGACGCGGAAGTAGATTTCGCGGACGTCCGCGCGCTCCGACGGTTCGATCAAAATCAGCCCGTAGCCGCCGACGCCGTGGTGCCGGTCAGCAACGCGCCGCGCCAGCGCGGACGGCTTCGCCACGCGCTCGGCAAAGCAGTCCACATAGACGTAGTCGTTGCCGCAACCCTGCATTTTCGTGAACTTCACGGCGCGTCCCTCCTTAAATATGAATCCGCGACGGCGCAGTGGAGCGCCGCGGCGGTGACGACGGCGGCGTCGTCGGGCAAAAATGCGCTGTTGTGCAGTGGAAGCGCGCAGCCCGCGCCGACATGGTAGAACGAACCCGGTCGTTCCAGCAGGAAGCAGCCAAAGTCCTCTGTGGTCATGGTCGGCTCCGCAATCACATGGACGCGCTCCGCGCCCAGCAGGGCGGAGGCGGCGTCCTGTACGAGCCGCGTCATGGCGCTGTCGTTGACGACGCCCGCCGCCACCACCGCGCCGCGCCCGACGCGCACGCCCTCGATCACCACGGCGTTCGCTCCGATCAACACCTCGTCCTCGACCACAACCGGCGTGGCGGAGGCAGGCTCGACCACGCCTGCGAGCACCGCGCCCGCGCCGACATGGCAGTTTTTCCCGACGACGGCGCGTCCGCCGAGCACCGCGCCCATGTCGATCATGCTCCCCGCGCCGACCACCGCGCCGATGTTCAAAATCGCGCCCATCATGACGACGGCGTTTTCGCCGATTGTCACCTGCTCGCGGAGGATCGCGCCCGGTTCAACGCGGGCGCTCAGGTCCTTGACGTCCAGCAGCGGCACGGCGCTGTTGCGGCAGTCCGCCTCGACGAGGCAGGTCTCGACCTTGTCCCGGTTCGCGTCGAGGATCGGCTTCAGCTCCGCCCAGTCGCCGAACACGAGCTTGTCTCCCACGCCGAACACCGTGGCAGCGCCGTAGTCGATCGGCGCGCGCTCCTTTACATAGAGCTTGACCGGCGTCCGCTTTTTCGCATGGCCGATGTATTCGATGATTTCCCTTGCTTCCATACGCGCTCCTTGTCATCCGTGGATCTTCTGCTCAAAGATGTCCTTTTCGCCCGCCTCGGGAACCGCGGTCGGGTAGTCGCCGCTGAAGCACGCCGTACAGAAGCCTGTGTCGCGGCCCGTCAGCTGTACGACATGCTCCATGCTGAGATAGCCGAGCGAATCGACGCCGATGATGCGGGCGATCTCTTCAACGCTGTGGTGGTTGGCAATCAGATGCTCCGCGCTGTCGATGTCGGTTCCGTAATAACACGGCGCGACAAAGGGCGGCGCGCTGACGCGCATGTGGATCTCTCGCGCGCCTGCCATGCGGAGCAACGCGATGGTTCGGCGGCAGGTCGTGCCGCGAACGATGGAGTCGTCGATCAGCACGATCCGTTTCCCCTCCACCACCGAGCGGATCGGGTTCAGCTTGATGTTGACGTCGAACTCCCGCTCGCTTTGCGTCGGCGCGATGAAGGAGCGGCCGATGTATTTGTTTTTCGTGAAGCCGATCGCGTACGGGACGCCCGATTCGTTGGCGTAGCCGATGGCGGCGTCCAGACCGGAATCCGGCACGCCGATGACGACGTCCGCCTCCACGGGATGCTCCCGCGCGAGGAACGCGCCGGCCCTCTGGCGGGCGAGGCAGACGCTCTCCCCGTCCAGAATGGAATCGGGACGGGCGAAATAGATGTATTCAAAGACGCACAGTCGCTTGGGAGCAAGGCCGCAATGGCTCGTGTTCGAGCGGACGCCGTCGGCGCTGACCGTGACGACCTCCCCGGGCAGGATGTCGCGGACAAACGCCGCGCCCACCGCGTCCAGCGCGCAGCTCTCCGAGGCGAACACCACCGTCCCGTCGCCGCGCCGCCCCATGCACAGCGGGCGGAAGCCGTGACGGTCACGGGCGGCGATCAGCTTGGACGGCGAGGAGATGACCAGCGAATACGCGCCCTCCAGCGCGTCCATCGCGGCGGACACCGCCTCTTCGATGCTGTCGCGGCGCAGACGCTCCTGTACGATGATGTAGGCGATCACCTCGGAGTCCGTCGTCGTGTGGAAGATGGAGCCCCGCTCCTCCAGCTTTGTACGCAGCTCCAGAGAGTTGACCAGATTGCCGTTGTGCGCAAGCACCATGCGTCCCTTGCGGTGGTTGATGAGCAGGGGCTGGATGTTGCGCTTGCTGTCCGTCCCCGTGGTGGCGTAGCGCACATGCCCGACGGCGATGTTGCCCTCACCCAGCGCGTCGAGCGGACCTTTGGAGAATACCTCGCTGACCAGCCCCGTGTCCCGGCAGGTGCGGAACACGCCGTCGTCGTTCACCGCGATCCCGGCGCTCTCCTGCCCGCGGTGCTGCAGCGCGTAGAGCCCGTAGTAGACCAGCGGGGCAAGCGCCGCGCGCTGTGCGGCGTATATGCCGAACACGCCGCACTCCTCCCGCAGATGCGCCGCGTCACGCATGGTCGTGCGCGGTCAGGCGGCGCATGACCTCGGTGTAGGCGTCCTCCACGCCGCCGAGGTCCTGACGGAAACGGTCCTTGTCCAGCTTTTTTCCGGTGGCGCTGTCCCAGAGGCGGCAGGTGTCGGGGCTGATCTCGTCGGCGAGGATGATCGTCCCGTCCGGCAGACGTCCGAATTCCAGCTTGAAGTCCACCAGCGTCACGCCGCAGCCACTCCAGAATTCCCGCAGCGCCTCGTTGACGCCGAGGGCGTAGCGCTCGATCTGAGCAATCTCCTCGCGCGTTGCGAGCTTCATCGCCAGAATGTGCGGCACGCAGATCAGCGGATCGTTGAGGGCGTCGTTCTTATAGGAAAACTCCATGGTGGGCTCGTCGAAGACGATCCCCTCCTCCACGCCGTAGCGCTTACAGAAGGAACCGGCGGAGATGTTCCGCACGATCACCTCCAGCGGCACGATGGACACCTTTTTCACCAGCGTCTCTCGCTCCGACAGCTCCTCCACAAAATGCGTGGGGATGCCCGACGCCTCAAGCCGCTTCATCAGGCGGTTGCTCATCCGGTTGTTGATGACGCCCTTGCCGCGTATGGTGCCCTTCTTGACGCCGTTGAACGCGGTGGCGTCGTCCTTGTAGTCAACGATCAACAGCGCGGGATCGTCGGTGGCGTAGACCTTTTTCGCCTTTCCCTCGTATAAAAGCTCCATCTTGTACATAAAATACCTCCCTTGAAGTTCGTTGCCTGCAAAAGAAAAGGCGTCTCAGAGGGTGCAAAACATCCTCTGAGACGCCTTTGTCTCATTGTGTTCAGTATAGATTGGCTTTGCCGTAAAATCAAGTATGAGAATCGCACAATTTATCCGTGATCCCGCGGGATTTTTCGGCTATTCCACATCCTGAAGCGCGTCATAGCCTTCCTCACCGGTGCGGACCTTGACCACGTTCTCTACATCGTAGACGAAGATCTTGCCGTCGCCGATGTGTCCGGTGTAGAGCACGCTTTTCGCCGTCTCGATTACGTCCCGGACAGGGATCTTGCTGACCACAATATCGACCTGCACCTTCGGGCGCAGATCCGTTTCCACGGCGACGCCACGGTAGAACTCGGTGTGTCCCTTCTGAATGCCGAAGCCCATGACATGGGACACGGTCATGCCGGTGATCCCCAGTCGGCTCATGGCGTCCTTGAGCGCGTAGAGACGCTCCTCCTTGAACACGATCTCCACCTTGGTGAATTTGTGGCCGTCGCCGGAGAAGCTCGGTTCCCGCTTGACGGGGATCGCCTCCGCCGCCGGCGTGGTTCCGGTGACGACGATGGGCGCTTCGTTCCCGCCAGAGGTTGTATACTTGTCCACGGAGGGCATGAAGTCGGCGTAAGCGCTTGGCAGTCCGTGCTCACTGCTGTCCAGACCTGCCAGCTCATCGGCGGGATCGGCTCTGAGGAAATCAAGCTTTTTCAAAATGGTAAAGAACGTCAGCATCGTGATCACCGCCCATGCGGCCACGACCGCAAAGCCGAGCAGCTGAATACCGAGCTGCTTGAACTCGCCGGTATAGAGCAGCCCATGCAGGCCCGCGGGCGCGTCTGGGTTGGCAAGGAGGCCGACCGCGAGCGTGCCCCAGATACCGTTGACGCAATGCACGCCCACCGCGCCGACGGGGTCGTCCACATGGCATTTGAGATCGAGCGTCTCGACGACGACCACAACGAGAATGCCGGAGACGACGCCAACAGCCGCCGTGCCGACGGCGTCCAGCGCGTCACAGCCCGCGGTGATGCCGACCAGCCCCGCGAGCGAGGCGTTCAGGCACATCGAGACGTCAGGCTTTCCGTTCTTGATCCATGTGTAGATCATGGTCGTGCAGGTGGCGACGGAGGGAGCGATCGTGGTCGTCAGGAACACGGAGGAAAGCTCGGAGGGCGTTGTGGCGGCGGCGCCGTTGAAGCCGTACCAGCCCATCCACAGGATGAACACGCCCAGTGCGCCCAGCGGGATGGAGTGCCCCGGGATTGCATTGACCTTTACGACCTTGCCCGCCTTATCCCTGACATATTTTCCTGTGCGCGGCCCCAGAACGATCGCGCCCACCAGCGCGGCGATACCGCCCACCATATGGATCGCGCAGGAGCCGGCGTAATCGTGAAAGCCCAGCGCGCTGAGCCAGCCGCCGCCCCAGACCCAGTGTGCCTCGATCGGATAGATGAGCAGGCTGATCACACCGGAGTAGACGCAGTACGCGGAGAACTTCGTGCGCTCCGCCATCGCGCCGGACACGATGGTGGCGGTGGTGGCGCAGAACACCAGGTTGAATACAAAATAGCTGGCGCCGGTAAAGCCGTTCTCCGGCGACGCGATGAAATCCCTGAAATGCGTGAACAGATCCAGGTTCGGCTTGCCGATCAGACCGAACAGCGTGTCCTCCCCCATCATCAGGGTATAGCCCAGAAGGGAAAACACCACCGTGCCGATGCAAAAGTCCATCAGGTTTTTCATGATGATGTTGCCCGCGTTTTTCGCTCTGGTAAAGCCCGTCTCCACCATGGCGAAGCCCGCCTGCATCCAGAACACCAGCACCGCGCCTATCAAAAACCAGAATTCAACGCTCATTTTCATCCCTCTTTCTTCTTTTCTCGCTTGAACAGGCAGCAGCCTGTTTCAGTCTCGCTATTTCACGCTGAACAGCAGCTCGCCATAGGTCGGGAACGGCCAGTACGAGCTTGACGTGATGGCTTCCGCCTCGTCGCAGACCGCGCGCAGCTCCGCCATGCGTGGCAGCACGATGTCGCGGATCGTGAACGCCTCGTTGACCGATTCGGCGGTCTCCCGCACGGCAAGCATGGCGCGCTCCAGCGCCGCGGTCTTGTCCGCGATACAGTTCGTCAGTTCCGTCAGGTGCTCGACGAGGTCGGTTTCGTAGGTGCATTTGAGCACCGGCACGAGCGACATCTTCTTCACGGCGCGCTCGGCGGTATCGGCGGCAAACGACGCCACTGCGGGCAGGATCTCCCGCCGCGCCATATCCGCCATGGTTGTCGCCTCGATCATGACGGTCTTGCTGTAGTTTTCCAGCATGATCTCGTAGCGCGAACGCAGCTCGTTTTCGGTAAAGACCTTGTGTCTGGTCAGCAGCTCGATGCTCTTCTTCTTGACCAGATGGGGGACACAGTCCGGCGTCGTGCGCAGATCGGACAAGCCGCGCTGTTCCGTCGCCTCGTGGATCCACGCCTCGTCGTAGCCGTTGCCGTTGAAGATGATGCGCTTGTGCGCCGCGATCACCCGCTGGATCAGCGTGTGAAGCGCGGTGTTGAAATCCTCCGCGCCCTCCAGCTCGTCGGCGTACTGGCGAAGCGACTCCGCCACCGCCGTGTTGAGGATGGTGTTGACCGTGGCAATGGATTGGGACGAGCCGACCATGCGGAACTCGAACTTGTTGCCCGTGAACGCAAAGGGCGAGGTACGGTTGCGGTCGGTCATGTCGCGGGCGAAGCGCGGCAGCGCGTGGACGCCGAGCTTGACGGTCGTTTTCTCCGCCGCGCTGTAGGGCGTGCCGCTCTCCAGCGATTCGAGAATGGCGGTCAGCTCGTCGCCGAGGAAGATGGACACGACGGCGGGCGGCGCCTCGTTGCCGCCGAGGCGATGGTCGTTGCCCGCCGTGGCGACGCTGGCGCGCAGCAGCTCCTGATAGTCGTCAACCGCCTGAATGACCGCCACGAGGAACAGCAGGAACTGCGCGTTCTCGTAGGGTGTCTCGCCGGGTGAGAGCAGGTTGACGCCGGTATCCGTGGCGAGCGACCAGTTGTTGTGCTTGCCGGAGCCGTTGACGCCGGCAAAGGGCTTCTCGTGCAGCAGGCACACAAGCCCGTGCCTTGCCGCGACCTTCTGCATGATCTCCATGGTGAGCTGGTTCTGGTCGGTGGCGAGGTTGGTGGTCGTATAGATCGGCGCCAGCTCGTGCTGGGCGGGAGCGACCTCGTTGTGCTCGGTCTTGGCGTAAATGCCGAGCTTCCACAGCTCCTCGTTGAGCTCCTCCATGTACGCCTGCACGCGGGGCTTGATGCTGCCGAAGTAGTGGTCGTCCAGCTCCTGGCCCTTGGGCGGCTTCGCGCCGAAGAGCGTGCGCCCCGTATAAATGAGGTCGCAGCGCTTTTCAAACACGCTCCGGTCCACGAGAAAATACTCCTGCTCCGGTCCGACGGAGGTGGTGACGTGGCTGACGTTCTCGTTGCCGAAGAGCTTCAGCACGCGCATCGCCTGCTTGTTGATCGCCTCCATGGAACGCAGCAGCGGCGTCTTCTGGTCCAGCGCCTCGCCGCCGTAGGCACAGAACGCCGTGGGGATACACAGCGTCTTGCCCTTGAGGAAGGCGTAGGAGGTGGGGTCCCACGCGGTGTAGCCGCGCGCCTCGAAGGTCGCGCGCAGGCCGCCGGAGGGGAAGCTGGACGCGTCCGGCTCGCCTTGGATCAGCTCCTTGCCGGAGAACTCCATGATGACGCCGCCGTCCGGCGCGGGGGAGATGAAGCTGTCGTGCTTCTCGGCAGTTACGTTGGTCATGGGCTGGAACCAGTGGGTGAAGTGCGTCGCGCCCTTCTCCACCGCCCAGTCGCGCATCGCGGCGGCGACCGCCTCCGCCACGCCGGGATCGAGCCGCTCTCCGCGGCGGATGGTCTGCTTGAGAGAATGGTAAACATTGGCAGAAAGCCGCGCCTTCATCACGCGCTCGTCAAAAACCAGAGAACCGAAATAGTCGGGAATGCCTGCCATTTGAATCACTCTTTTCTTTCAATAAGTAGAGAAAAGGCACCTCAGAGGGCATATATCGCACTCTGAGACGCCTTTGTCTCAATGCCGGCAGTATAATACGGCACGCCGCTTAATTCAATAGTTATAATAAACCAATTTACTATTTTTAATCAATACTCTTTTCGTCACTGTCCACGATTGACAATTTCCGCGCCGCACGGTATCGTATGATGGAAGAGCAAAGGCGCTCTCAGGGGAAGATGACCTTCCCTTGGGACGTCTTTGCCTTTTTTATCAGAAGGGATGTGTCATAGATGACGAATGCGCAATGGCTGTCCTACGGGCAGATCACGGAACGGGACGCCTGCGGGATCGGCGCGGTCGTGGATATTCAGGGCCGCAAGAGCCGTCAGACCGTGGACGACGCGCTGAAAATCGTTGAGAAGCTGGGGCACCGTGCGGGAAAGGACGCCCGGGGCGAAACCGGCGACGGCGTCGGTATCCTGCTGCAGATCTGCCACGAGTTCTTCTCCGCCGCGGCGGCGGAGTGCGGCATTAAGCTGGGCGATGCGGGGGACTACGCCGTGGGCATGTTTTTCTTCCCGCAAAACCCGCTCAAGCGCGCGCAGGCGCAGAAGATGCTGGAAGTCATTCTGCATAAGGAAGGGCTGGCGCTTCTGGGCTGGCGAGAGGTGCCCACCTGCCCCGATATTCTGGGGCAGACCGCACGAAGCTGTATGCCGGCAATCTACCAGTGCTTTGTAGGGCGTCCGGAGGGTACGCAGAAGGGTCTTGCGTTCGACCGGCGGCTGTATCTGGTGCGCAGGGAGTTTGAACAGTCGAATGACAACACCTATGTGGTCAGCCTGTCCTGCCGGACCGTGGTATATAAAGGTATGTTTCTCGTCTCCCAGCTTCGCGCCTTTTACAAAGATCTGCAATCGGAGGACTATACGTCCGCGATCGCCATGGTCCACTCCCGCTTTTCCACCAACACGACGCCGAGCTGGGAGCGCGCGCACCCGAACCGCATGATCCTGCACAACGGCGAGATCAACACCATCCGCGGCAACGTGGACCGCATGATGGCGCGCGAGGAGACGATGTCCTCCCCCGTCCTGCGCGGGAACATGGACCGCGTGTTCCCCGTCGTGAACGCCTCCGGCTCCGATTCGGCGATGCTGGACAACACGGTGGAGTTCCTCGTGATGAACGGCGTGGAGCTGCCGCTCGCCATGATGATCGCCATCCCAGAACCGTGGAAAAACGATCAGAACATGAGCCGGAAAAAGCGCGACCTCTACCACTATTACGCGACGATGATGGAGCCGTGGGACGGTCCCGCGTCCATTCTCTTTTCGGACGGCGAGCTGGTCGGCGCGGTGCTGGACAGAAACGGTCTGCGCCCCTCACGCTATTATCTGACGGATGACGACAGGGTAATCCTCTCCTCCGAGGTGGGGGCTCTCGATATCGACGAAGCCCACATCGTGCGCAAGGACCGGCTGCGTCCGGGCAGGATGCTTTTGATCGACACAAGGCGCAAAAAACTGTTCAGCGACGACGAGATCAAGGACTGGTACGCCTCCCAGCAGCCCTACGGCGAGTGGCTCGACCAGAACCTGCTGCATCTGCACGACCTGCCCATCCCCAACGCGCAGATACCGACGCACACGCAGGAGATGCGCGACCGCCTGTACCGCGCCTTCGGCTACACCCACGAGCAGGTGAAGGACTCGATCATTCCGATGGCGCGGACGTGGCAGGAGCCCACGGCGGCGATGGGCTCGGACGTGCCGCTGGCGGTGCTCTCCCAACGCTACCCGCCGCTGTTTGACTACTTCAAGCAGCAGTTCGCGCAGGTGACGAACCCGCCCATCGACGCCATCCGCGAGGAGCTGGTCACGGACACCACCGTCTATGTCGGGCGCGACGGAAATCTGCTGGAGGAAAAGCCGGAGAACTGCCGCGTGCTGCAGATCGACAACCCGATCCTGACGCGCACGGACCTGATGAAGATCCAGTCCATGAGGCGCGAGGGCTTCCATGTGGAGACCGTGTCCCTGCTCTACTACAAGAACACGCCGCTGGAACGCGCGGTGGAGCGGCTGTTCCTCGCCTGCGACAAGGCGTACAAGCAGGGCGCGAACATCCTGATCCTCTCCGACCGCGGCGTGGACGAGAACCATGTCGCCATCCCGTCGTTTCTCGCCGTGTCCGCGATGGAGCAGTACATGGTGCGCACGAAAAAGCGCACCGCCGTTTCCCTGATACTTGAGAGCGCGGAGCCGCGCGACGTCCACCACTTCGCGCTGCTGCTGGGCTACGGCGCGCGCGCCATCTGCCCGTACCTCGCGCACGAGTGCATCGAGGAGTGCGTCGAGCTGGGTCTTCTCGACAAGGACGCCCACACCGCCATCGACGACTACAACAGCGCCATCCTTCACGGCATCGTGAAAATCGCCTCCAAGATGGGCGTCTCCACGCTGCAATCCTATCAGTCCGCGCAGATTTTTGAGGCGGTGGGCATCCGCAAGGACGTGATCGACCGCTACTTCACCCACACGGTCAGCCGCGTGGGCGGCGTTGGGCTGGAGGAGCTGGGCGCGGCGGTGGAGTACCATCACAGCCACGCTTTCGACCCGCTCGGTCTCGGCGTGGACACCAGCCTCGATAGCCTCGGCGCGCACAAGCTGCGCCAGGGCGAACGCACCGAAAAGCACCTGTTCGACGCGAAGGTGATCGTGACCTTGCAGGAGGCGGTCCGGGAGGGGGACTATCAGAAGTACCTCGCCTATTCCCGCCTCGTCAACGAGGAGCGTCTGCCCCAGACCCTGCGCGGCCTGCTGGACTTCCGCTATCCCGCGGGCGGCGGCGTGGCGCTCGACGAGGTAGAGAGCGCGGCGTCCATCGTCCGGCGCTTCAAGACCGGCGCGATGTCCTACGGCTCCATCTCGCAGGAGGCGCACGAGTGCATGGCGATCGCCATGAACCGTCTGGGCGGCAAGTCCAATTCGGGCGAGGGCGGCGAAGCGCCGGAGCGCTTCGGCACCGAGAAGAACAGCGCCGTCAAGCAGGTCGCCGCCGGACGCTTCGGCGTGACCAGCGAATACCTCTGCTCCGCGCGGGAGATACAGATCAAGATGGCGCAGGGCGCGAAGCCCGGCGAGGGCGGGAATCTGCCCGGGAAGAAGATCTACCCGTGGATCGCCAAGACGCGCTATTCCACCCCGGGCGTCAGCCTCATCAGCCCACCGCCGCACCATGACATCTACTCCATCGAGGATCTGGCGCAGCTCATCTACGATTTGAAAAACGCCAACCGCGACGCGCGCATTGCGGTCAAGCTGGCGTCGGAGGCGGGCGTCGGCACCATTGCCTCGGGCGTGGCGAAGGCGGGCGCGCAGGTGGTGCTGATCTCGGGCTTTGACGGCGGCACCGGCGCTGCGCCGAGAAACTCCATCCACAACGCGGGGCTCCCGTGGGAACTCGGACTGGCGGAGGCGCACCGGACGCTCATCGAAAACGGACTGCGCCAGCGCGTCCTGCTGGAAACCGACGGCAAGCTCCTGACCGGCAGAGACGTCGCCATCGCGGCGATCCTCGGCGCGGAGGAGTTCGGCTTCGCCACCGCGCCGCTCATCACCATGGGCTGCGTGATGATGCGCGCCTGCAATCTGGACACCTGCCCCGTGGGCGTGGCGACCCAGAACCCCGCGCTCCGCTGCCGCTTCCGGGGAAAGCCGGAGTACGTCGAGAACTTCATGCTCTTCGTGGCGGAGGAGCTGCGCGAGATCATGGCGCGCCTCGGCGTCCGCACGGTGGAGGAGCTGGTCGGGCGGCACAGCCTCTTAAAGCGCAGGGAGCCGCTGCCGCTTCCCGTGGCGCTCACGCTGACGCTCGACGATATTCTCGACGAGGGCACGGACCGTCCCGTCCACTTCAAGCAGGACGCGGTCTATGACTTCGCGCTGGAAAAGACCGCCGATATGCGCCTGTTGCTGCCCGCGTTCAAAAAGGCGCTCAAGACCGGTAAGCCGCAGACGGTGCAAACGACCGTCTCCAACGTGGACAGGTGCTTCGGCACCATCCTCGGCTCGGAGATCACGAAGCAATGCGGCAGCCTTCCGGACGACACGGTGACCGTGGAGGCGAAGGGCAGCGGCGGACAGTCCTTTGGCGCGTTCATCCCGAAGGGCATGACCATCCGCCTGACCGGAGACAGCAACGACTACTTCGGCAAGGGGCTCTCCGGCGGCAGGCTGATCGTCCGCGCGCCGGAGGACAGCGAACGGAACCCGGGCGAGAACATCATCATCGGCAACGTCGCGCTCTATGGCGCCACCGGCGGCGAGGCATACATCAACGGCATGGCGGGCGAGCGCTTCTGCGTCCGCAACTCCGGCGCGCGCGCCGTGGTGGAGGGCGTGGGCGACCACGGCTGCGAGTATATGACGCGCGGCTGCGTCGTCGTGCTGGGCGAGACCGGCAGGAACTTCGCGGCGGGCATGTCCGGCGGCGTAGCCTATGTGCTGGACGAAAAGCATGTGCTGTATCTGAACCTGAACAAGGCGCTGGTCAGCATGTCCTCCGTCACCGACAAGCACGACATCGCCGAGCTGCGCGGCATGATCGAGCGGCACGCCGCGGAGACGGGATCCCCGCGCGCGAAAACCGTCCTCGAAAACTGGGAGGAAATGCTCCCGCACTTTAAGAAGATCATACCGAACGACTACCGCCGGATGCTTGCGTCCATCGAGGAGCTGGAGGAGACGGGCATGTCCTCCGAGCAGGCGGAGCTGGCGGCGTTCTACGCGGTTCAGAAGGAGGCGTAACCATGGGAAAGACAACCGGATTTTTGGACTACGCGCGCGTGGAGCGCCCGACACGTCCGGCGAGCGAGAGAGTAGACGGCTTCGCGGAGTTCCACGGAGAGCTTTCGCCGGAGCAGCGGCGGGAGCAGGGCGGGCGCTGTATGAACTGCGGCGTTCCGTTCTGCCAGTCGGACTACGGCTGCCCGCTGCACAACCTGATCCCCGAGTGGAACGACGAAATTTTCGGCAGGAACATGCCGCACGCCCTGTCCCGCCTTCTGAAAACCAACAGCTTTCCCGAGTTCACGGCGCGCGTCTGCCCCGCTCCCTGCGAAAACGCCTGCGTCTGCTCTCTGGACGTCGACGCGGTGACGGTGCGCGACAACGAGCTGTCCGTGATCGAGTACGGCTGGGCAAACGGGCTGATGACGCCGAAGCCGCCTGCCGTGCGCAGCGGGAAGCGCGTGGCGGTGGTCGGCTCCGGACCCGCCGGGCTGGCGGCGGCGGATCGGCTGAACCAGCGCGGACACTCCGTCACGGTCTACGAGCGCGACGACCGCCCGGGCGGGCTGCTCATATACGGCATCCCCGGCATGAAGCTGGACAAGGAGGTCGTGCGGCGGCGCATCGAAAAGATGGAGGCGGAGGGCGTTGCCTTCCAATGCGGCACGGAGATTGGACGGGACATCTCCGGCGAACAGCTCAAAGCGGAATACGACGCGGTGATCCTCTGCTGCGGCGCGCGGCAGCCGCGTCCGCTGGGGCTGGAGCACGGCGGCGTCTCCGGCGTCCTGCCCGCGCTGGATTACCTGATTGCCTCCGGCAAGGCAATGCTCGACGGAGAACCCTGCCCCGTGGACGCGAGGGGACGCCATGTGGTCGTCGTGGGCAACGGCGACACGGCGACGGACTGCGTCGCCACCGCCCTTCGTCAGGGCGCGGCGTCCGTCACGCAGCTGGTCAGAAAGCCGAAGCCCGCCGCGACGAAGCGCGTCTGGCCCTACGCGTCGGCGGCGGAGAAGGTGGAATACGGGCAGGAGGAGGCGATCGCCCGCTTTGGCGGTGATCCGAGACGCTACGGCACGACGGTCGCGGAGCTGCTGACGGACGAAGGCGGCGCTCTGCGCGGCGTCGTCGCAAAGACCGGCGACAAAGCCGAGGAGCTTCCGGCGGATCTCTTGCTGCTGGCGACGGGCTTCTCCGGCACGGATCCGAACACGGCGGAGACCTTCGGCTTACAGCTCAGCGAGCGCGGTCTGCTGGGCGGCGCGGACTATCAGACGGAGGACGACAAGGTCTTTGCCTGCGGCGATATGCGCAGGGGCGCTTCTCTGGTGGTGTGGGCCATCGCTGAGGGTCGCGGCTGCGCCCGCGCGGTAGACGAGTTTCTGGAGGGGTACTCCAATTTATAAGAAACCTGCGACAGGGCAAACGGCGCCTTGAAGGAATACGGCATTGCTCAGGGGTTCTGACTACTGTTTGACTACTATTTTGCAAATACGGCGCGAGCCCAGCGTTTATGCGGGCTCGCGCCATTTTCAAAAGGTTCTGGATACGATGCGGTGAGCCTCGAAAGGCGCATAAACAGGGCGTTTTGCAATCACGCCTGATAACTCCGACTCTGAAGGTCGTGCGTTCGAATCGCATCGGGCATACCAAAATGAGTTGACAAATCTCTTCAGTGGGATTTGTCAATTTTCTTATATTAGATTAACATAACAACAAAACCGTGACGGCATGGGCTGTCACGGTTTTCTGCTAATACAGGACAAGGAGGCTTTTATAAACAAAGTTCAACATAGCGAAGATATCAAGGCGGGTCTTCACCAAGGGTTCCAAAATGGAACATCAAGACTGGCGCAGCGTAAGTGTTACGGATACGACGTCATCTCGAGTGAAGAAAACAGAAAATTCGATCAAAAACGGGAACTTTTTATGAAACCGACCGTCTAATAATTGATTATATGCCGGCGCCGTGCTATCATGGCAAAGGCAAATCGGAGAAGGAGGAGATCCCCATGTGCAAAAGACTCTGCGCGTTTTTTCTCGTGCTGCTGCTTGCAGCGTCCCTTTGTCCCGCGCCCGTCCATGCGGCGTCCGGCGTGACGGCGACGATCCCGACCTATACCTGGGAGCTCGAATACAGAAACGTCGATTATAAAAACTCCGTCTATCCGCCGCTCAACTACAAGGGCGTGACCTATTTCCCAATGACCTGGGACTACTGCCGCCTGCTGGGGCTTACGAGCGTCTGGATCGACGGGGAGGGCCTGTTCATCGCGAGCTGGGGCAGCTCCGGCTTCTCCACGGGCGAGTTCGGCGCGAACGTCTTTCCGACCTACGAGGCGACACACAATCCCAAAACCGTCACGGCGACGCTTCCGACTTACCCAATCTGGGTCAACGGCAAGCGGATCGACAACGCGAAAGAGGAATATCCGCTGCTCAACTTCCGCGGCGTGACCTACTTCCCGATGACCTGGCGCTTCGCCCGCGAGGAGTTCGACTGGAACACCGAATGGTCGCAGGAGGAGAACCGCTTCGCCGTCCACTTGGGAATCGACAGCGACTGGTTCTTTGCCACCGACGTCTACGAGCTCACGGACACGGCGGCGTATCTTTTCCGCTCCATCTTCCACAACGTCCCCATCGGCGTCGATGAAGACGGCGACGTCACCTATACCGTTGAGGACTCCTCGGCGTTCTGCAAGCTGGACTTTGCCACCGGCGAAGTGACCGAGAGCGAAAAGCGGCCGAGCTTTGACGCGTGGATGAACGGGGAAGGCGGTTCGGTGCAGACCGTCGGGCGTCTGCCGGAGGGCGTGACGATCCGAAAAGAGCTCGAATACACCGAATCTCCCGACGTCATCCCCTCGCCCTACACGCCGTTTGTCGCCCGCGGCTATGTCACGGTCGACGGCACGGAGTACCTCATCGATGAGGGGATCGCCGTCACCGACGCGGCGCGCGCGGGGGGCTATGTCTTCTGCAACGCGAGACGCTACACCGGCTGGAAAGGCTGGACGAACCCGAACGAGGAGCTTTACCGCATCGACGCGGCAAAGGGAACCGTCGAGCGGCTGGACACGCAGTATGAAAACTACGGCAGCATGAAGCTCCTCGGCTGCGCCGCGGACGGAAAGCTCTATCTCAAGTGCCAGCAGGGCTCGTCGGAGTACGGGGGCGAGGGCGGCGTGATGGAGGCCTCCGCCTACAACGACGGCTATTACAAGATGGACGCCGCGAC
>JAILRK010000002.1 GCA_024698225.1 Oscillospiraceae bacterium
TGCCGACGTTTTTGCCGAGGTGAACCGATTTGAGGAAAAAGTTGTTGGAGAAGGCGTTTGTGCCAATCACGGTTACGTCGTAGGATTGCCCATCATAGGTAACGGTATCCGGAATAATAACGGTGCCGCTGTTTTTGCCCCAATAGCCGCAGTTGTTGGTGGCTGTATCACTGGCGTCATCTGTGCCGACCATAGCCTCATGGTTGACCATTAAGGTAAAAATAATACCCTGTTCATTGCGGTAAAAACCATCTTCTCCCTGTGTCAGTGTTGAGAACTCCGAAACACTGTCGCCTGCGACCATGCAGGGATAGGATGTCCCGCTGGCATCCGTCAGACCCTTGCTCCAGCTTAACGCCCAGCGACTCAAATAGGTTATCAGGAATTCACCTGCCCTATCGTAAGGAAAAAGGCTATCACCCAAGTTTTCAGAATCAGGCTTTGGCCCGGTAAAATTCACCTGATGCATGGAGGTACAGTCGCTGAATACAGAGTTGCCAAGCGTTTCAAGGTTGACGCCAAAGGTAATCTCTTTCAGAGCACTGTCTTTTGAAAATGCACTGTTGCCGATGCTGCAAAGTCCTTCACCAAGCGTGACCTCTTGCAGAGTCGGAATGTTGGCAAACGCGCTATTACCGATGGATGCAACCTTGTCTCCAAGCTTGATTGCTTTCAGCGCGGTTTTGTTGAACGCCGAGGTGCCGATTTCAGTCAACTCAGTGCCGAAGACAACCTCCTCCAGATTGCCGCAATTGTTGAACGCTGAGCTACCGATTGTTGTCACGCCATTGCCGAGGTCAATGCGTTGCAGAGCGCTGGAAGAGAACGCGGAGGAGCCGATTGTGGTGACGCTATCGTCAAGTTCCAGTTCCAAAAGACCGGTGCCGCTAAATGCCAAGCTTCCGATGGTTTCTACCTGGGTTCCCAGTGTGATATTGGTCAGCGAAGTGTCATTAGCGAAGGCACCCGTGCTGATAGCGGTCAGACCGTCGCCCAAAACGGCGGTTTTCAGAAGTGAGTTGTTGGAAAACGCATAGTCACCTATGCTGACTACACTGTCCCCAAGGGTTAGGTCTTCTATGCTCACGCCGGTAAAAGCATATTTTCCGATGATTTCCACGCGTTCGCCGAAGATGACCTCAGACAGTATGCTCGCATTGTAAAAGGCATTGTCGCCAATGGATTCTACATTGTTCCCAATTACAACAGAAATTGCACCTGTTTTTTGAAAAGCATATGCAGGAATTGACGTGATTCCGTCGTCTATGACAATAGATGATGTTAAATTTCGATTTTCATACCAATCGTAGTTCCCTGCACTGCCTTTTGCTGAAATATCACCTATCCCCGTGAACCGCAGTGTTCCATCGGAAAGAAGAAACCATTTAACGGTATCCCCTGAAAAACCGAAATCATCCACATTTCCACTGCCTGCCTTGGTTGTTGCCGTAAAAACAGTATCCTCACGAATTACCCGCCTGCTGCCGTCGCCCTCGCCTCCGCTGATGGGTGAGGACAGCGATGAATATGTATCGGTAGGCAGATAGGAAACCAAAACCTCTGTGCCGCTCTTTTCATAAGGCGCAGCATTCGTAACCAACCCGCCATGTTCAACTTCGCCTACGCTCACTTTGCACAGCTCGTTGATGCTATCTAATCGGATGCGTCGCGTAGCATCGCCGGATGCGCCGATTCTGTTGACCAAGGCCGTATATGTATCATCTGCATCGTGAATATAAAACACAGTGCTGGCTGTTTTGCAGTTACTGCTACTGCCAATCGTGTTTAACAGGGGTAACTCTAACACCACGCATTTGAGCGTGCTGGATTGATTGAAGTCACTCAGTGCCCCGGTTTTGATGGTTTCTACGCTTTCCCCCTTAATCCAAAGCGTCTGTATCGTGTCACTGTAGTCGCTCCATGCACTGTTTTTGCTCAAACTTGTCACACCCGCGTCGCAGGTAATCGTCAGCGTGTCCCCGGCCTCATTCAGTTCACAGTGCGTTGTCGGCGTATCCGCGGCAAATGCGCAGACCGTCAGACATAGGACCGCAGCAAAAAGACCTGTGAGAAATGCAAGTTTTTCTTTTCTGATTTTTAGCATAAATGCGTCCACTCCTTTTCAGCTTTTTTCATAATTCAAATTATACCACCTTTGTCCTACCGGCGCAAGCACTACGCGGCACAAAAGCGAAGCGCCGTGTCTGCCCTGCAGAATACATCTCCGTAGCTGCATCGGCGGTACCCTCATAGGCGCTTTGTGCGATTCTCGCCGCAAACCCGCTTGACAGACCCACGACACAGGGGGTATATTTAAGTTTGACACACAATTTGCAGTTGTATGGTAACCCTGCCGACGCGGGGGTGCCATGCTTCCGGCAGGAGGGGGAATTCGTATGGCGGATACGAACATGAGAAACTGGGTCGTCGTGGTTGACGACGAGGCGGTGAGCCTGACGAGCGCGCGGACGCTGCTTGCGGCGGAGGACATGAAAATCAGTTGCCTTCCCTCGGGGAAGAGCCTTTTGAAGTTTATGGAGAAAAACCAGCCGGACCTGATTCTGCTCGACGTGATGATGCCGGAGATGGACGGGTTTGAGACCTTTGCCGCCCTGCGGGAGTTGGAGCAGCGGCAGAACCGCCACGCCACGCCGATTATCTTTCTCACCGGCGAGGTGGACCACGAGACCGAGCAGCAGGGGCTGAAGCTGGGCGCGGCGGACTACATCCGCAAGCCCTTCAACCGGGACACGCTGATTCGCCGCATCCGGAACACGATTCAGAACAGAAAGATGATTGTCAGCCTGACGGAGGACGCAACCAAGGACAAGCTGACCGGCTTTCTGAACAAGGCGGAGGGCGTCGCCCGGATTCGGGACGCGCTGGCTGCCGGCGCGGGCGCGCTGCTGACGCTGGACATTGACAGCTTCAAGCTGGTCAACGACCTGCACGGTCACGAGATGGGCGACCGGATTCTGCGGGAGTTTGCCGACCTGGCAAGGGTCAGCACGCGGGACGGGGACATCCTCTGCCGCATGGGGGGAGACGAGTTCCTGCTCTTCTGCCGCGGCATGCAGGAGGAGCGCGCCCTCTCCGCGCTGAGCGCGCGCCTGAACGAGCTGCTTGAAAAGCGGGCGGAGCAGGTCCTTGGGGCGGAGCACGGCATCCCGCTGGGCATCTCCATCGGCGCGGTCATGGTGCCGGAATACGGCAGGGACTACGAGGCGCTCTTCCGCATGGCGGACGAGGCGATGTACCTGACAAAGAAAAACGGCAAGCACGGCTACACGGTGTACGTGGACGCCAAGGCGTCCGTCGCCCCGACGAACAGCCCGGAGGAGGAGCTCACCCGGATGATGACCATTCTGGCGGAGCGGAACCAGGGCAGAGAGGCCCTTGTGCTGGGCGCGGATGCTTTTTCCGCGGCGTTTCAGTTGGTTGCGCGCCTGAACAGGAGCCGCGGCGTTCGGACGCCGGTGCTGCTGTTCCTTGTGAGCGCAAAAAACGCCGAAGACAACACGGCGCTGAGCGTTGCCGCCGCGGACTTTGGCGCGGTGCTGAAGCAATGCCTCGGCATCAGCGACGTGATGATGCAGAGCAGGAACAACCGCTTTGTGGTCCTGCTTCCCACGCGGCGGGAATCGGACGCCGGGAGCGTCATCAACGACGTGCTGTCTGCCTGGGGCAAGCGCTCGGAATGGGCGGCGTTTGAGATAAAAACGGCGTTCCGGACCATGTGAAGCGACGGCTCCGGCGCAGCCGCGCGAGAAAAAAGCCGAATTGAGAGGGGAATCCTATGTATTGGTACGCTTTGGTCGGGGTGCTCGCCACCGCGGTGCTCATCATACAGAACTATGACATTCTGTTTCAAAGAGGGAACAACAAGAACTTTCCCGGGATTTCGATTTACAGAAAACTGCTGTACGGCATCATGACCTATTTTGTCACCGACGTGCTGTGGGGCGTCCTGGACAGTTTAGAGCTCTATTCGCTGCTCTTCCTGGACACGGTCATCTATTACGTTGCGATGGCGGTCGGCGTGCTGCTGTGGACGCAGTATGTGGTGACCTATCTGAGGGAGGAAAACGTCTTCAGCCGCTTCCTGTCTCTCGCGGGGCGCTTTTTCTTCGCGGCGGTGGTGCTGACCACCGTGCTGAACTTCTTCGTCCCGGTTCTGTTCTGGTTTGATGAAGACGGCGTTTACCACGCCAGTATGGCGCGGCACATCCAACTGCTGTTTCAGATTGTGCTGCTCCTGCTGACCTCCGTCTATACGCTGCGCGCCCTGCCGAAAGCGGAAGGCGCGGCGCGCAACCGGTATCGGACCATCTTCCTGTTCGGGCTGGTGGTTGCGGTTCTGCTGCTCATTCAGATTCCCTATCCCTTCCTTCCGCTCTACACCATCGGGTATATGCTCGGTTCCTGCCTGCTGCACACCTTCGTGGTCAGCAACGAGATGGACGAGCTGATGCAGCGCCAGTCCGAGCTTGCCATCGCGGCAAACAAGGCAAAAACGTCGTTCCTGTCCAACATGTCCCACGAAATCCGCACGCCCATCAACAGCATCCTCGGCATGAACGAGATGATTCTGCGCGAGAGCGACGACCAGAACGTGCTCACCTACGCGGAAAACATCCGCACGGCGGGCAACACCCTGCTCGGCCTCGTCAACGACACGCTGGACTTCTCCAAAATCGAGGCGGGCAAGATGGAGATTGTCCCGGTGGATTACAACATCTCCTCCGTCATCAACGACCTGGTCAACATGGTGCAGACGCGCGCGGATGAGAAGGGGCTTGCCCTGGTGCTCCACTTCAACCCCGACATTCCGCGGATGCTGCACGGCGATGAAATCCGCATCAAGCAGATTGCCACAAATCTGCTCACCAACGCCGTGAAGTACACGGAGGCGGGCACCGTCACCTTTTCGATGGACTATGCGCGCATCCCGGACGACGACGGGCACATCACCCTGACGGTCTCCGTGCGCGACACCGGCATCGGCATCCGGCAGGAGGACATGGAAAAGCTCTTCTCGGAGTTCGACCGGCTTGAGGTGAAGCGCAACCGCAGCATTGAGGGCACGGGCCTCGGCATGGCCATTTCCAAAAAGCTGCTTGCCATGATGGACAGCCACCTTGAGGTGGAGAGCGTTTACGGCGAGGGCTCCGTCTTCTCCTTCTCGCTGAAGCAGGAGGTTGTCGAGTGGGAGCGGCTGGGCGATTATGAGGAGTCCTTCCGCGCCTCCGTCCCCAACCGGAGGAAGCAAAGGGCGAAGTTCATTGCCCCGGATGCGACGATTCTGGCGGTGGACGACAACCCCATGAACCTGATGGTGCTTGCGGGCCTGCTCAAGCGGACCAGAATCCACATCGACATGGTGGAGAGCGGCGACGAGTGCCTGCAGCGCACCACGGAAAAGAAATACGACATGATTCTGCTGGACCACATGATGCCCGAAAAGGACGGCATTGAAACGCTGCATGAGATGAAAGCGCAGAAGGACAACCCGAACGCCGACACGACCGTCATCTGCCTGACCGCCAACGCCATTTCCGGCGCCAGAGAGCAGTATATCAAGGCCGGGTTCGACGACTACCTGACCAAGCCCATTGACTCCGCCAAGCTGGAGGAGATGATTATGCTCTATCTGCCGAAGGAAAAAATCCGGCACCCGGACGAAGAGCCCGCCGTCGAAGCGCGCGCGGCGGAGGAGACGGCCGCCCCGGCGGATGCGGAGCTGCCGGAGCCGCTGCGCGGACTGGAGCAAATCGACTGCGCGCTCGGCCTGCAAAACAGCGGCTCCATGGCGGCGTATCTGTCCCTGCTCAAGGTGTTCTATCAGTCCATGGACAGGAAAGCGGAGGAAATCGAGTCCTACTACGCAGCGGAGAACTGGAAGGACTACACCATACAGGTCCACGCGCTGAAAAGCTCGGCGCGCATCATCGGCGCTGCGGCGCTTGGCGAGAAGGCGCAGCTGCTGGAAAACGCGGGCAAAAGCGGGGACGCCGCATATATCCGGGCGAACCACCCGGAGTTCATGGCGGACTATCTCAGCTTCAAGGCGCCGCTTGCGGCGGCCTTTGCCGAGGAGACACCGGGCGGGGAACAGCCGGAGGCGGACGCGGAGAGGATGGAACGCCTCTATGCGGACCTCCGCACGGCGGCGGAGGAGATGGACATCGAGGCGCTGGAGAACCTGTTCGCCGGGATGCGCGACTACCGCGTCCCCGCGTCCGAGAGCGCCCGCTGGAGCCAACTCACCGACGCCGCCAGCCGCTACGACTACGACGCCATCACCGAGCTGCTGGAATGAGGGCGAAACGGCATCTTCACGGTATCCGGGCACTATAATCGCATCAATTGATACATTACTTCTTGACAATGGATGCACTTTGCTGTATCATAAACAGGGAGGTGATGAACCGGTGAACCCTCACTACAACCAGAATTATACGCGGGAGGAGATTGACGCGGTCCTTGCAAAAATCAAATCCTGCGTGGAAAAGGACAGATATACGATATCCCTGAATGAAAACCGGCAGGAGAACATCGCCTTTATCAATGAATACAACATACGGAGCGACAGGCAAAAATCCATTCTGATGCAGATTGAGACGGATGACTTCTGTCACTCGCTGCAGAACACAAAAATCGGCTATGAGTATGAGGTCCTTTACGTCTTTGTACCGCAGGTTTCTTTATACGATGCAGAGGGCGAAGAGGAGACGGTCGACGTCTATACAAAGTTCAACGTGATAGACCTGCCCTCCGGAAGCAGAGCGGTTGTCGTTTCATTTCACAAACGAAATAAGCCCATCGATTATCTGTTCCGTTGAAAACAGGAAGAAAGGGGGATGGCTGAAAATGAATCGGAAAAACGTGTTTTGTGAGGAATGCAGAAATGACGTGAGCTTTGTTGTAACAACCGTTCCGATGGTGGGTGTCATCAAAGACAAAGAGTACGCTTACGTTGGGCGCGAGGCGCACTGTGCAGACTGCGGTGCCCAGGTTTTTGTGCCGGAGCTTTCGGATGCGAATCTGCGCGCACTTTATGATGTGTACCGTCAGGCGAACGGAATTATTGCCCTCAGTCAGATTCGGGAGCTGCCTGAAAAGTACGATATCGGGAAGAGACCGCTCTCCTTGCTTCTCGGTTGGGGCGAGCAGACCTTTTCCCGGTACTATGATGGAGACATGCCCACCAAGCAGTATTCTGACGTTCTTATGAGAATCTACCATGAACCGCGGTTCTATGCGGAACTGCTGGAGGCAAAAAAAGGAAATCTGAAATCCACGCTGACCTATGAAAAAAGCCGCCGTGCGGTTGCCGCGTTGCTTTCTGCGGGCGTACCGGCTGACAGCAAAATCAATCTTGTCATTCAATACTTACTGAGCCAATGCGAGGACGTTACGCCGCTGGCTCTGCAAAAGGCGCTTTACTATATTCAGGGATTCTTCTATGCGTTCCATCATGTGTTTCTGTTTCCGGAGGATTGTCAGGCGTGGGTCCATGGACCTGTTTACAGAGACGTATATTATCGGTATCGGGATTACCGGTTTGACCCGATTGAACCATCCGGCGACTTCGACGCATCGGTGTTCTCTTCCGGTGAAAAAGCAATGATTGACAGCATAGTCAATTCCATCTGCTGTTACAGCGGAAAGATTCTTGAGCGCTTCACGCACAACGAAACGCCCTGGATTGTAACCCGCGGCGACCTGCCCGTGACCGCTCCGTCTGACCGAATCATCGAAAAGAAGCTGATTGGTGAGTATTTCGATATGGTGAAAGCAAAGTACAACATGGTCAATCCGGTAGACATCCGGGAGTACGCCCGGTTCATGTTCCGTCAAGCGTAGGACATTGAGAAAGGTGCCGTGCGCCGGACGGACAACACAACCCCGTGGGGCAGAGGTGGCTTGTACCTCATGCCCCACGGGGTTTTCGTGTTGACAGGCGCCCGCGCGGCGCTTTGGTTCCGGCTTACCGCACCGGCAGAATCTCCAGCCAGTACCCGTCCGGGTCCTGAATGAAATAGATGCCCATGGCGGGGTTTTCAAAGCAGATGCAGCCCATCGAGGCGTGCAGCGCGTGCGCCGCGTCGAAGTCATCCGTCCGGAACGCGAGGTGGAACTCCTCCTCGCCGAGGTCGTACTTCTGCGGGTGGTCCCGCAGCCAGGTCAGCTCCAGCTCGAAGTCCGCCTCCGCGTTTGCCAGAAAGCAAATGACGTGCGCGCCGTCCGGCGCGGTCTTGCGGCGGACCTCGTGCAGCCCAAGCGCCTGCTCATAGAATGCCAGGGATTGGTCCAGGTCGGTCACGTTGAAGTTTTCGTGAATCATTTTGAATTTCATCGCCGGTTTCCCCCTGTTCTGTTTGTTTTCACGCGGCGTTCATCGCCGCGGGTTCACCCCTTGTATCCGGGCGCTTCGGTGATTCTGCGCGTGAACGTGCGCTCCGGGCTGTAGGGAAGGTTCCGCGACACGCAGTCGTACAGGATGTTGATGACGTCAATCTCCGGCTTCCCCTCGAAGTCCGCAAGCGGGAACGCCTCATCGAACAGCTCCCGGTACTGTAAAAGCAACAATTCCAGCATAGTCCCTCCACGGCGGCTGCCGTTTCGCGCCGCCAAAGCATATTGTATCCGAATCGCAGTGTACCACAAGCGCGGCGGACTGACAAGAGCCAAACGGCGGGAGAAGGTGCGGCTTGCGGGCTGCGCTCCCTGCCGTGGACGGCGCGGGAGAATTCTCGCCCCGATTGGGGCATCTGTGTTGACAAACCCGGCTGACTGTATTATAGTACTGAAAAGTTAGTTTTCGCTAATTACAAATGATTTTAGAAGGAGTTTGACCTATGAAAAAGTCTCTTGCCCTGCTTCTGACCCTGCTGATGCTGTTCAGTCTCTGCGCCTGTGCCCAGAAAGCGCCCGAGGCGGCGAGCGCACCCGCAGAGGCGGCGGAAGCCGCCGAACTCGCTGAATCCGCGGAGCCTGCCGAACCCGCGGAACCCGCCGCGCCCGCGGAGACTGCCGCCCCCGCCGAGGCGGTGGACACCTCCGCGTTGAAGATTGCCTGCCCCAACGGCGCGCCGGCGCTGGCACTTGCGACGCTGGCGGTGGAGAACCCGGACAACTACACCATTGTGGCGGCAGATACCATCACGGCGGAGTTCTCCAACGCCACGGCGGACTTCATCATCGCGCCGCTCAACGCCGGCGCGAAGCTCTACAAGGCGGAGAAGTCCACCTACAAGCTGGCCGCCGTCGTATCCTGGGGCAATCTCTTCTTCGCCTCGCAGAGGGCGGACTTCAAGCTTGAGGACATCAACGGCGCGGACATCACCCTCTTCGGTGAGAACACCATCAACGCCTCCATCGCGCTGTACGTCCTCGCGCAGAACGGCATCACCCCGGCGAGCGTTTCCTATCTGGCGGGCGCGGCGAACACCCAGCAGCTTCTGCTGACCGACGCGAACGCCATCGTGCTGACGGCGGAGCCCGCGCTGACCGCCGCGCGCATGAAGAACGAGGCAATCACCGGCTGCGCGGTCAACGAGCTGTATAAGGCCGCCACCGGAAACGACGGCTATACGCAGGCGGCGCTGTTCGTCAAGGCGGAGCTGGCGGAGGAGCAGAGCGAGCTTGTGGACGCCTATCTCAAGCAGGTGGAGGCGTCCTGCGAGAAGTGCAGCTCCGACCTCGAAGCGGTGGCGGCGGCAGCGGTCGCGCTGGAGATTCTGCCGAACGAGAAGGTTGCCATGTCCGCGATTCCGAACTGCGCCGTGCGCTTCGTTGCTGCGCAGGACGCCAGAGAGCAGGTTGAGACCACCGCAAACGTCGACCTGAAGCAATTCGGCGGCGCGCTCCCTGCCGACGATTTCTACTATGCCTCGAAATAAACGATGGGAAACACTGACCTTTTGTCTTGGCATTGTTCTGATTGGCTGCCTGCTGCAGACGGCGGGCTGGCTGAAGAATGACCGCCTTGTCTTCCCGGACGTTGCGGAGATTTTGCGTGCCTTCCTGCGTCTGCTCGGCACGGCGGAAACCTATCGGAAAATCCGGGTCACGCTGTGGCATCTGATTCAGGTGATGGCGGCGTCAACCGTCATCGGCGTTGCCGTCGGCATGGCGGAGGGCTTCAGCGATTTCGTCCGCGCGCTGCTGCGGCCCCTGATGATTACGCTGCGCGCCATCCCGATGGTCGTGCTGGTCGTCATCGTCATGGTGCTCACGAAGTACGAGCGCGTGCCGCTGATTGCGCCCTCGCTGTTCCTGATTCCGCTCATCAGCGAGGCGACGAGCGAGGGCTGCCGCCGCATTGAGCCGGAGATGATTGACGCCTATCGGCTGGACAGCGCGTTCAATGGCTACGTCTTTGCCCGCGTCTATCTGCCGCTGATGGCAGGCTATCTGCGTCAGGCGTACGTCAGCGCCGCGGGCATGGGCTTGAAGATGGTCGTCTCCTCGGAGTACCTGGTGCAGACCCGGGACTCGCTGGGCAAGGCCGTCAACAGCAGCAGCTATTTCAACGAGTATCAGGACATCTACGCCTATGCGCTCATCATGATTCTGCTCGTGCTGCTCATCAGCGAGCTTCCGGCGCTGCTCGGCTGGCTGCTTCGCAGATGCAGACCCGCAGAGTCCGCGGCGTGACGTTCACGGTATGTTTACAAAGCATTCAAGATTTTGACACATGCGCTTGTTATGCTATCCTTGCAAAGAGCAGAACCGCTCAATGTGTTTTCTCCCTCTCCTAACATACACACTCAGAAAACGGCATCGTCGCTTCCGCAGGCCGAGCGGAGGCGACGATGTCGTTTTTTGCGCTGC
>JAILRK010000083.1 GCA_024698225.1 Oscillospiraceae bacterium
CCGGCGTGCGCTATGAGTACACCGTCACCGCCACGGACCGCCTGGGTCAGGAGGGCGAGGGCGCGCGCGCCCTGAGCGCCGCCCTTGCCGACGACACCGACGCGCCGGTTGTGACCTACCTCAGCGCGAGCACCGGCAGCAGCGTGAGCGTCGGCGGAGAATGGCTCTCCACCCTGCGCGGTGCGGAGACGACCTTCTATTATGGAGTATCCGACGACCAGAGCATCGCCTCCGTGTCGGTGACGGCGGTTTCGACGCGCGGGGAGGAGACCGACCTCGGCTCCGTCGTGCCGGAATCTGACTACGGCGGCAGCGCGTCCTGCTGGGGCAGCCTGCGCGCCGACACCACGGCTTTGGCGGACGGCGTCTACACCTTCCGCTGCACCGCCAAAGACAACAGCGGGCACAGCGGCACGCTGGAGCGGCGCTATTTCGTGGACAACACGGCGCCGGACCCCGTCACGGACCTGAGCGTCGTCGGCGGCTCGAACAGCCTCACGGTGCGCTGGACGCACGGCGCCGCCGCTTCGGCGGATGTGTACCGCTACGAGGTGCGCTATGCGACGGACGCCGCCTTTGCCGACGATGCGTATACCAACGTCTACGCCTACGACGGCGCGCGGAGCTGCACGCTGCGCGGCCTGACGCCGGACAAGCTCTACTACGTCCGCGTGCGCGCCGTGGACGCGGCGGGCAACGAGAGCGCGTATGCCGAGGGCAGCGGAACGCCGATTGTGGACAACGAGAAGCCCGTCATCGCCTCCGTTTCGCCCGAGGATGAACGCCTGGGTAAGAGCGTGTGGTTCTCCGTCAAGGCGACGGACAACGCCGAGCTGGATTGGAACACGCTGCATGTGGAAATCAACGCCGGAGAGGACGGCGCGTTTGTGCCCTTCGGCGGCAGCGGCGGCACGCATGGCAGCGACCTGAGCTATCACGGCACCTACACGCTTCGCTTCACCATCGCGGACCAATCCGGCAACGTGTCGGCACCCTATGAGACGACGCGCGTCTTCGACACGCAGGTTTCGGACGTCACGGGTCTCAGCGCGACAAGCGCCTCGGGCAGCGTCCGCCTGAGCTGGAACCGCGTTGCGGACAAGGACCTGAGCTATTACATCGTCTACCGCAGGACGGAGGAGACGGATTACAGCCAGCACAGATGGCTCTCGCCGCTCAAAATCACCTCCGGCGATACCGTCACCTGGTTCGACGAATCCGTTGAGGAGGACGTCACGTACACCTATAAAGTCATCGCCATGGACGACGTTGACAACCGGGGCAGCCTGGACGACACGACCGCCGCCTCCGCGGCGCGGGGCAGCTATGCCGTGACGCTGACGCTCCACCCGACGGCGGACGTCGCGCCGGGCAGCGTGCTGCATCTGGAGGCCACAGGTTTGCACAGCTACGAGTCCGTGCGCGTCTACATCGACGCCGTGGAGGAGCCCGTGCTCTGGACCTATGCCGACGATGCGGGCAAGGTCTCGGCGGACTGGAGCTACGTCCGCCAGACTGCCGCGGGCGAGCACACGCTCCGCCTGGTGGGCGGGACGTCGAACGCGGGCGACGCGGCGGTGTTTACCTGCAAGCCCGCGGTGCTCGCCGCGCCGACGGGGCTCGACTCGACGAGCGGTCTGATGGAGATTGCGCTGAGCTGGAGCGCCGCCGAGGGCGCGGCCTGTTACCGCGTTTACCGCGCCGAGGGCGACGCGGCGGCGGAGCTGGTCGCCGACCGCGTGTACGCGCTGAGCTACACGGACCGCACGGTGGGCATCACCGGCAACGTCGGGAAGACCTACACCTACACCGTGACCGCCGTGGACCGTTACGGCAGCGAGAGCGCGCGCAGCGAATCCACCGTGAACCGCCCCGAGCCGGACGTGCAGGACCCGGAGGTGAGCGTCTTCACCTTCCGGCGCACGCTCAATGAGCTGCGCCTGATTGCCGAGGCCGCCGACGACCTGCGCCTTGCCTCGGTCATCTTCCGCTACAAGCCCGCCGGCGCCGCGGACGAGGCCTACCAGACGATTGACACCGTATCCGCCGCGGGCGGGAAGAGCGCCACCGTCAACGCCGTGCTCGACGTCACCGACCTCGCGGACGGCAGCTACACGCTCTCGGCGCAGGCGGTGGACGGCGCGGGGCGCGTGTCCGTGCCCGTGACGCGCGGCTTCGTCATCAGCTCCGCCGCGCCGAACGCGCCCGAGGCGCTTGCCGCCGCCGCGGGTCAGATGCGCATCGCCCTGCACTGGAGCGAACCGACGGAGCAGACCGTCGGCGTCGCGCGCTACAACGTGTACCGCGCGGTGGGAGAGGGGGACTTCACCTTCCTCGCCTCCACCACGCTGACCTCCTACACCGACACGGCGGTCGCGCTGGGCAGCGACTACCGCTATCGCGTCTCCGCCGTCAGCGACGCCGAGACGGAGAGCAGCCGCACGCCGCCGACCGGGCCCGTGACGCCGTTGGCGGACACCGTGGCGCCGGTGATTGCGGGCTTCCTCGTTCCCGACGGCACCCGGCTGAGCGGCACGCTGTCGCTCGCGGTCTCCGCCACCGACAACGTCGGCGTGGACCATGTGGACTTCTTCCTCGTCACCGATGCCGGTGAGACGAGGCTGGGCAGCTCCGACAAGGGCTCGCTTTCGGTCAACACCGCGGAGTACACCGCCGAGGGCACGCTGCGCTTCCGCGCCCGCGTCTGTGACGCCGCCGGCAACCACGCCGACGCCGACGTCAGCTACCGCGTGGACAACACCGCGCCCGCCGCACCCGCACTGACCGCCGCCGCGAGCGAGCTGTCCGTGACGCTGCGCTGGACGCTTGCCGCCACGCCGAAGGACCTTGCGCTCTACCGCGTCTATCAGCTCATCCCCGGCGAAACGGAGACGACCTACCGTCTCCTTGCCGAGACGGCGGCTTCGTTCCACGTCCACGCCACCGTGTTTGAAAACAGCTACTGCGTCACGGCGGTGGACGACCTCGGCAACGAGAGCCCCTACTCCAACGCCGTCTCCTGCCTGCCCGGAACGGACACGACGCCGCCCGTCATCGAGACCTTCGGCTGCGCCGAGGTCGCAAGGGCGGAGACCGTGCTGACCGTCCGCGCAACGGACAACACCGAAATCGTCTCCTATCAGCTTGACTGGCGCGCCCTGACGGCGGACGAGAACACCGGCGCGCTGCTTCCTGTCGGCGACGGCGCGTGGAGCCCGCTGGCCTCCGGCGCGTGGGATGCGCTGGCCGGCGAGGACGTCCGGACGGCGCCCTGGGACACGCTTGCCGTCACCGCCTCCGAGAGCGGGCCGGAGGCGCGCTTCCCCGACGGCGTGTATGAGCTGCGGCTCACGCTCAGCGACAGCGCGGGCAACGCCGCCGCAGGCACGCTGCGCACCACCGTCGCGAACGACCCGCCCTCCGCGCCCGAGGGCTTCCGCGTGGACCCGGGCGAGTGGCGCATGATTGTCAGCTGGAAGAGCGCCGCCGGCAACGAGGCCTCCGCCTACGCGCTCTACCGCAAGGTCAACGACGGGGACTACGAATTCCTGAACTACACCACCTCCAACGTCTATGTGGACGAGGGACTGAATCCTGCCAATCAGTATTTCTATCAGGTCGCCATGGAGAACGACCTCGGCAAGCTCGGTCCGCGCACGGCGGACTACAGCGCGGCAGAGGTGCTCCCCGCGGGCGTCAAAACGCACCCCGAGCCCGAGCGCTCCATGCCGGTCATCCTGCGTATGAGCCCCGCGCAGGGCAGCCGCTTCAACGCGGGACTCAACCTTGAGCTGTACGTCAACGACGCCGTGGCCCTCCACTCCGTTGAGCTGTGGAAAGCGTACGTCGGCGCCTCCTCCGCCGCCGAGGTACCGGCGGACGCGGACTACGAGCCGGTTGTCACCATTGACGCCACGACGCTGCAGCGGCAGTTGGTCTACACCGGCGAGAGCGACATCCTCGGCACGGCGCTCTTCGTGGTGCAGCAGCACATCGACACCTCCGGCTGGACGCAGGGCTGCTACGCCGTCAAGGCGGTCGTGCGCAACATGGGCGAAACGCCCGCGGAGCAGGTGAAGACCTACTTCAAGGACGATACGCCCCCGGCGCAGCCGACGCTGAGCCTCAGCGACCCCTGCTCCGGCGGACAGCTTGACCTGTCGTGGACGGGCGGCGGCGCGGACGCGGCGTATTACCGTGTGCTGCGCAGCACGGACCCCAACGCGGACGTGAAGGACTACGAGCAGATTGCCGCGCCGCGCAGCCCCGCCTACAGCGACACGGGACTGACGGACGGCACGACCTGCTACTACAGCGTAATCGTCGTGGACAGCGCCGGCAACGAAAGCGTTCCGGCGGTGCGGCAAAGCGGCGTGCCCACGTCGGTCAGCGACCTCGGCGTGCACGGCGTCTACACCACGCCCGCCACGCTGGTGTCGGGACAGAGCAACCGCATCCACGCAAGCTTGCGCAACGACGGCAGCGCCGCGGCGGACGGCACCGTGACCTTCCGGTACGGGGACACGGAAATCGGCAGCGTCACGGTCAGCCTTGCCGCCCACACCGGCGGCGAGGCAACGGTCCTTTGGGACGCGCCCGCCGACCTGCCCGAGCGCATCGGCATCACCGCCACGGTGACGACGCGGCAGAACACCGACGCCGCGGAGAGCAACAACAGCTTCACGGCAGAGAACTGCAAGGTGAACAAGCCGCCGGTCGCGGTCATCGTGCTGCCGGAGCGCTCCGCGGAGGACAGCTACGATTCCGGCGCGGCGCTGAGCTTCAGCGCCACCGGCTCAAGCGACCCGGACGGCAGCATCGTCCGCTACCGCTGGGACTTCGGCAACGGCAAGAAGGGCGATTACGCCACCAGCCCCACCGCCTACGCGGCGCCCGGCCGCTACACCGTGCGCCTCACCGTGACGGACGACCTCGGCGCAACGGCGACGGCGGAGCAGGTCATCACCGTGGGCGACAGACGCCCCGACCTGTTCGTGGAGTCCCTGCGCTGGACGCCCGTTGACCCCGAGGAGGGCGACGTCGTGACCATCACGGCGGTCATCGGCAACCAGGGCCTCGGCGACGCGACGCTCGGCTTCCTCACGGGCTTCTACATTGACAACCGCTACATGGGCTACACCAAGACCGACGTGACGGACGGCGTCAGCCTCGCCGTGGGCAAGACCACGGAGGTGAACTTCACCTATCAGGCAAGCGCCGGAACCCACATCGTCAAGGCCGTTGCCAACGACATCCTCAACAACCTCTCCGAGACGAACACGAGCAACAACGTCCGCAGCGCGGCGATGAGCAGCAGGCAGCTCAGCTTTGCCGACGTCGCCGTGAGCAACCTGCGCTGGGACCCCGCGGGCAGCGTGTTCGACACGCAGTCGCCCTTTGTCTACCGCGCGGACCTGCGCAACGCGGGCGATGCGGACGCGGAGAGCTTCAGCGTCTCACTCTACGTGGACGACGCCTTTGCCGGCAGTCAGACCGTGCCCGTGCTGCGCGCGGGTGAGACCACGACGCTGAGCTTCGCCACGACGCCCACCGCCGGCGTGCACAAGGTGGAGGTCCGGGCGGACGACCTGAACAGCGTCCTCATTGAGACGAACGTGGAGAACAACAATTGCGCCGTCGTGACCGAGGACTTCCGCGTTGCCTATCCCGAGCTGGAGGTCACGGAGGTCACCTGGCGGCCGACCGAGACCACGCTGACGGACGGCACCTCGCTGCTGTTCACGGCAAAGCTGCGCAACGTCAGCACCGTCGCCGTCACCGGCAGCTTCCGCGTGTCCTTCACGATGGACGGGCGCGTGTTCCGCACCGTGAGCGTCGGCGGCATCGGCGCGGGCGAGGTGAAGGAGGTGCAGGCAAAGTGGACGGCGCTGAGCGGCAGCCACAGGCTTGCCGTCGTCGTCGATGCGCAGCACGAGGTCACCGACCCCGAGAGCGTGGTCAGGAAGGACGTTGCGCTGCCTGGCCTGTCCATCATCTATCCCAACGTCTGCGTCACCAACGTCAGCTATTCTCCCCTGCGCGTGGAGGCGGGGAAGACCGTCAGCTTCCTTGCGACCATCACCAACAACAACGTCGCCACCGCGTTCAAGCGCTTCAACATCGGGCTGTACGTGGACGGCAAGGCAGTCGCCGGCGCGCCGGTGGACGGCATCCGCGGCTTTAGCACCGTGCCCGTCGTGCTGACGTGGAAGCCGGAGAAGGGCGGCACGCACAACATCAAAATTGTGGCGGACAGCTACGGCGAGCTGAAAATGGACGCGCCCGCCGCAGGCACCAGCCGGACCTGGTCCACCGCCATCCGCGTGGGTGAGGCGCTGCTGCTGCACAGCAGCCCGAACGCCGCGGAGCAGGAGGCGGACGAGTCCGCCGTGCTCTTCACCACCGACGAGCAGAAAATCACGCTGACCGCCGAGCTGTTCCACTCCTCCGCGCCCACGCAGCCCATCACGCCCGACGAAGACGGCGCGGTGGACTACGTGCTCAGCCGGAACGACGAGGTGGTGAGCAGCGGCGCGCTGGCGTATGACTACGCGAACGGGCGCTTCACCACCGACCTGCCGCTCACAAGCGACATCGGCACCGGCACCTATCAGCTCGACTTCACGGGCAGCTGCGGCGCCGCGACCGTCAAAGCAGAGACCTGCAACATCAAGGTCATGCGCAGCGGCAACGTCACGCTCGAGACGAACAAGACCGGCTATCAGCTCGGCGAGAGCATCTACGTCAGCGGCACCTTCCGCTACTCCGACGGCGCTCCCGTGGTGAACGAGCGCGTCGTGCTCGACTATCAGCTTTTGCCGGCGCTCGAGGAGCCGATTCTGAGAACCGACGCCAACGGCAAGGAAGTCCTCATGCGCTATCAGGCGGAGGAGATTGTCTTTGTCGAAACCGACGAAAACGGCGCCTACAGCAGCAGCTTCACCCCCTTCACCGGGGAGGCGGGCGAGTGGGTCATCAGCGCGTTCGGCTACAAGCAGATGCAGGGCGTCGGCGCTTCGCAGACCGTGACGGTCTGGGGGCTTGCCGCCACGCCCGGCGCGCTGACGATGACCGCCACGGAGAACGCCCAGTTCTCCAAGGAGATTACGGTCCGCAATCCCTCGCCCAAGGGCGGCGGCGCAACGCTCACCGGGCTGAGCGCGCAGCTGGTGCAGAAATCCGGCACCGGCGTCAGCGCCTCGCTTGACACGGCGGCGATGGCGCGCACGCTGGCGCAGGGCGCGGTGACCTCCGTGCCGCTCAACGTCTCGACGGCGCTCGGCTGCTCCGAGACCGCGGACTTCGAGGTCATTTTCACCACCGATCAGGGCGCCTATTGCAGAACGCAGGTGCACCTCAACCTCGTGCCCGCCACGCCGATTCCCGTCACGGACCAGAAGAGCCTTGCGCTGGGCATCAACCCCGGCGACGTGGTCTCCCGCGTGCTGACGGTGACCAACAAGGGCAAGGGCGTGCTCTCCGGACTGACCGCCGCCGTTCCGGCGGGGCTGCCCTGGGTGAGCACGGGCAGCTTCTCCAAGACCACGCTTCTGCCCGGTGAGAGCGCGACCTTCACCGTGACCTTCGCCCCGGGCGAGGCGCTGGCGCTGGGCCAGTATCAGGACACGCTTGTGGTCAGCGACGGCACCGGCAAGTTCTACGCCAACGTCGCGCTCAGCGCCGAAATCACCGCCGCGAAGACGGGCGGCATCTCGCTGCGCGTGAGCGACGACGTGGGCATGCTCGTGCCCGACGCCACGGTGACGCTGATTTCTCAGGACGCGTACGTCAGCCTCGCCGGCGGCGTGGAGAGCAGCTACTACGCCAACTACAGCGCGCGCACGAACGGCGAGGGCATCGCCCAGTTCTATGACAAGCCGCTCGGCGTTTACGACATGGTTGTCACCGCCACCGGACGCGAGAAGTACGTCGGCACGTGCGAGATTATGCCCTCCACCGGCGCGCCCTTCACCGACGTCACGCTCAAAAACCTGCCCGTCCAGATTGAGTGGACGGTCGTGCCCACGACCATCGTGGACGAATACGAAATCAAGCTCGAGCTGACCTTTGGCGCGCACATCCCCTCGCCGTCCTTCGGCTTTAACCCGCCGTGGGTCAACATCCCAAAGAACGTGACCGAGCCGATTTACGTGGAGGCGAACGTGGTCAACACGGGCCTCATCCCCCTCACGGACGTGGTCGCCTCCGTCGTGCGCGCGGACGCGGCGGACATGGGTATCAGCATCGTCGGCGGCGGCTATCTCGGCGAGATTCCCGCCCAGAGCAGCACACGCATCAAGCTGCTCGTCCAGCCGGGCGTCTACAACCTGCCCTACGGCACGAACGCCGCGGGCAACGCGAAGAACTACATCCGCCTCGAGGGCTCCTATGTGTCCTTTGACCCCGACACGGGCCTGCCCGTCGACCCCGCGCCGGTTGTGACCGGCAGTCTGCCGCTCTACAACCCCAGCACCACGCCCGCGACGCTGGCGGTGCGGGAGAGTGAGAGCAACCAGGTCAAGGAGGAGACCGTTCTCCTGCCGGAGGGTCAGATGGAGGAGATTCGCTACATTGCGCCGCAGGGCATCGACAAGGACAAGGTGCTCGCGCAGGACGGCGGCTCCGTCTACGAGATTGTCAAGCTCAGCCTCAACCAGAGCGCCACGCTGGAGCGCCAGGCCTTCGACGCCACGCTCAAGGTGACCAACGGCTATCCCGACGCGGCGCTGAACAACCTGCGCGTGGACGTGCTCGTCAAGGACGAGAACGGAACCGACGTGAGCGACCGGAACTTCATCATTGCCACCGGCGTGAACGGCATCGGCGACGTGGACGGCAACGGCAGCCTGCCCTCGGGCAGCGGCATGACCGCCACCTGGCAGATTATCCCCGGTGCGGACCTCGGCGGCACGGAGCCCGAGGGGCGCGTGTACTACGCCTCGGCGCTGGTGTCCTACTACGTCAACGGTCAGCTCGTGCAGACCGAGACCGAGGGCGTGCCCATCACCATCCTGCCCCAGCCGAAGCTGACGCTCAACTACTACGTCCCGCACAACGTCCTGTCCAACACACCCTTCCGCCTCGGCGTGACCGTGGAGAACCACGGCTACGGCGAAGCGATGAACCTGAACATCAACTCCGGCCAGCTCAAAATCGAGAGCAATCAGAGCGGGCTTGTCACGGACTTTGAAATTCTCGGCAGCTCGTTCGGCAGCAGCAGCGGCAGCGAGTTCCGGCTCTCCTTCGGCAACGTGCCCGCCGCCACGCGGGAGTTCAACGAGCAGACGAACGAGTGGGAGCTGATTCCCGGCAAGGTCAGCGGCTACTGGATTGTCCGCTGGAACATGCCCGTCAGCGAGGGCGAGCCCTACGAGGGCGAGTTCCGCGAGTTCAAGGCGACGCTGACACACAAGGACTACAAGGGCGTGCAGCTCAACCCGCTGATTGTCGCCGCCAACACCAGCATCCTCGGCATGGACGGCCTGATGGCGGGCGAAGAGGGCGAGCGCGGTCTGTCGCTGGTCAACAAGGGCGACAGCGGCTTTGTGGACTGCCTGATTGACCTGGACACGGGGCTTCAGGTGCCCGTCTACGTGCCGGACAGCGTCCGCGTGCTCGACCCGCTGGGCGGCAGCAGCGACCTGCGCGTCGTCGCATCGGGCACGGGCAAGAGCGCCGACACGCGCTATCAGGTCGTCATGATTCCCGAGCCGGAGGGCTGCGGCAGCATCGCCGCCGTGCGCATGAGCCTGAACGCCGACGGCAGCGACGCCCGGACGCTTGCGCCGGGCAACTACTGGAAGGACTACGGCTA
>JAILRK010000090.1 GCA_024698225.1 Oscillospiraceae bacterium
AACTGGTAACGCTCGTCGACGGTCTTGGCGTTGTAGCGGTTTTCGACAGGCATGAGCGCTGAGGTCATACGCCCCTGTGCCTTCGCGTCCTGCTTCTTGGCGGAAAAGTAGATGGCGAAGAAAGCCTCTATATCCGCGTTCGTGTAGAGCTGATAGTCCCGCAGCTCCCCTGGGTCTGATACTAAACTCCAATTAAAACAATTGATAATCTAACGGCACCCGGTAATACTTTTTTTCATATCCTTTGATAAGGCGCAAATCGTATCGCAAAGCCGAGTTACCACCTTTTCTAACCTAGCAAACACCTCGTTACAGAATCCCATTTTTCGGAGTTCTTTCCATATCTGTTCTATAGGATTCATTTCCGGCGTGTACGGCGGAATAAAGAAAAGTTCTATATTTGGAGGAATGCAGAGCGATCCCGATTTGTGCCACGCAGCTCCGTCGCAGCACAGAAGAATGATGTCCTTCGGATAATGCCTCGACAATTCTTTCAGAAAAATATTCATGCAATCAGAATTGCAATACGGCATGTTCAGAAAGAATGAATCCCCTGTCACGGGATTGACAGCACCATATGCATAACGGTATTCCCGAATATAATGGCATGGTACCGATGGACGAACTCCTTTCTCGCACCAACAGTATTTTGGCTTATTGATTCGCCCGAATCCGGCTTCATCCTGAAACATAAGGTGTACTCGTCGATATGGATTATCATTCAAGTTGACATAATGTTTTAATATGCTGACTCGTTCTTTAATTTTTTGAGGTCTCGATGACCTCGCCACTGGCTTTCTTCGGATGCTTACTTCTTGGCATAACTTTTCGCCAGCCGTGCCGACGAAGAACGCAGTAAATCTGTGCCGTTCCTATGCTGTGTCCTACGGCTTGCCAATATACCGTCTCTATATCATGTACGGATACTACTTTTCCTGCCTTCGCATCCTAACGAAACGGATCCAGAAGAGCTTCTTCATCTGCATAACTCAGATTCCGACGGTTTCCGTGGTAGTGGTTTTCTGTAATACTTGCAAGCCTGCCAGACTTGTAGCGGGATATCAACACCGTAATATACTGCGTGTGAAAACCAGTTTTCACTGATTTCCTTATTCCGCTTTCCTTCCGACCGCATTTCAAGCGGCGCCAACCGTCTGTCGACATTCTTATCTCGATTATTTTCTCTGGTAGCCCTGATTTCTTGCGTTTCTTCGCTTGTAAGAGAATACTTTTTCATTTCTCATCACTACTAAAATTATATCATAGTGTCAATAATATTTCAATCTTTTTTTAGATAATAGTATGAGACATCAAAGACTACGTGCATAACCGTAAACATGGGCTTGTCTGCGAAGTATCAAAGGGATATGCAACGCCCGGGACCCTTGGCATGGGGTTCCGGGCGCTTGCGTTTTGTTTGAAGCGCCGCATACGGCGCGCGGGGCAAGGATAGGACGGTGGCAGCCGCAGGCATTGCCGGGGCGACGCGTTCAGCCGCCCATGTAGGAAAAGTGCATATAGTCGTGGTAGCCGCTTGTGGGGTCGGTGTCTCCGGACCAGGCGTCACCGCCCCAGGACCAGCCGTGCGCGGCAAAGATGCGCACCACGCTGCCGTCCTCGGGGATGGAATAGGGATTCGTCCCCGGACTCCACAGCGAGCCCGCCAACGCCTGTCCGTCGCGCACCTGATAGTTCTGGTCAGCGTTGATGTCGATTGCCGTGCCGCAGTTGTGCTCGCCGGTGGCGCTGTCGCCGCGCCAGGCATAGCCGCCCAGATTCTGAATGGGAAATTGCTCCGGGTCGTTGAAGATTTCGGTGAAAATTGCCGTCACGTCCTCGGCAAGCGCCGCGTGGACTGTGAGCGTGGCGGTGGAGGCAACCTTTTTGTCCCGTCTGAGGTTCCAGACCGGAACGGTGACGCTCGTCATGCTCTGCTCCGCCTCCGCCCGACTGTCGAAGCGCCGCTTGTTCCTGTCGCCGAAGAGCAGGACGTGCTTGCGGTAGTTTTCGCCCTGCACCCGCAGCCAGAAGTCCTGCATGGTGTACTCGTCCAGCGTGATTTCGCCGGAATAGTAGCGGTCCGATGCCGTCTTCTCCTCAATCTCCAGTTGGGTCATGGGACGGACGATGACCGTGTATTCGCTGCAGGCAGAGCTGATGTAGCGCGCTCCGTTGTAGTCCACGATGGCGTAATTCTTCGGAAGATAGGCATCGATAAAAAAGGAGATTCTGTCACAGATCTCGCACTCGACCCCGGGCACTGCGGCGATTTCCTGCCCCTTGGAATCGATGAAACGCAGCGTCACGCGCACCGTCTCACCGTACCGCGCCCGGTCCACGACGTTCAGCGTGCGCATCAGCAACACGCTCCCGTCGGCGCGCTTGAGGGTATCGGCCGCACCGAAGCTGCCGTCGTCCTTCCCGTGTATGATAGAGATATCATACAGCAGCGAAACGGCCTGCTGATGCGCGGCGTCCATATCGTTGAAATCCGAAAGCGCCTCCTCCACCGGCTTATCGTAGCTCGCGCCATGGTATACGCCAAGGGCAATCTCGCGCGCGTATTCCGGCAGCGCCCGGCTGAGCAGCAACGCCGTGTCCTGGCGCGTGATGGCCTCGCCCAGCGCCTCCTCCGCACGCATCGGCGCGTCCTCCCGCTGCAGCAGGCCGGCGTCCTGCGCCGCCTGAAAGCCCGCCCGGTCCCAGGGCAGCGTCGCGCTGGCGGCGCGGTACTGCTCCGGCGCAAAGGCGCGGCTCAGCATGGCGAGAAACTGCGCCCAGGTCAGCTCACCCTGCGGCGCCATGCGGTTTCCGCCCACGCCGTTGATGATGCCCAGCGCGCGGGCGCTGTCCATGCTCGAATATGCCCAATGTTGATTGGTGAGGTCCGCATAGTCCGCGGAGACCGGAACGGCCAGACACAGCGCCAGCGCCGCCACTGCCAGAAATCCGGTAAAGCTTACTCTGCGATTCATGGTTTTCTCCCATCCCTTTCGTAGCAGATGATTGTGATGCATGCCGACGTTTTCTCTGACTACACTATAGCAAATCTGCGCAGATTGTCAAGCCGACGGCAACGGCGGGCGCCGCGTATTTCGGGTTATTGCCGGTCTCATATCGCGACAGATGGACGGAAACGATACACTTATACGGTTTTTCTTGCGCAGTCCGTCGAACCTGCTTATAATGGTATCCATCTTCACGGAGCACCGCCCTGCGGTCAGGCGCGCTCCGCAGACAAGGAGCAATCGGGGAAATCCGACCGGCGGCAAAACCACAGCCCCACATTCAGAATGATGAAAGACAAACTATCCTATCTGTGCAGGCAGTTCCGTCTGCGCGGCGAGCTGCTTGTGTATCGCCCGATTCCGAGCGGGCACATCAACACGGCGTACTACGTGGCGCTCTACGACGGGACAGAGGTCTGCCAATACCTTGTGCAGCGCATCAACCGCCGCGTCTTCCGCGACCCGGTTGCCCTGATGCACAACGTCGCGCTGATTACGGAGCATCTTGCGCGTAAGGCGCCCACGGCGGAGCGGCGGAGGCGGCTGCATTTTCACCACACCGCAGCCGGGCACAACTATCTCTTTCTGAAGCAGACGCCCTCCGGCTTCGTCAGCCGCGAGGACGCGCCGGAGGCTGCCTTGGACGGGGACGCATGGGAGTGCTGGCGCGTGTGCAACTACGTTGAGCGCTCCGTCACCTTCGAAGCGGGAACGGGCAGCGAAACGCTGCTGCGGATGGCGGGCAAGGCCTTTGGGACCTTCAACCGGCAGCTTGCGGACTTTGACGCAAACCTGCTGGCGGAGACGATTCCGCACTTCCACGACACGGTTTACCGGATGAACACCCTCTTTGACCTTGTGGCGCTGGACCCCATGGGGCGCGCGAGGGACTGCGCGCCGGAGATTGCGCTCCTGCGGGAGCACCGGGCGTTTGCCGGGACGCTGTGCAGGCAGCTTGCGGCGGGAGAGCTGCCGCTGCGCGTCACGCACAACGACACCAAGACCAACAACGCCCTCTTTGACCGCGACACACTGGAGCCGCTGGTCGTCATTGACCTGGACACCTGCATGCCGGGGCTTGCCTGCTACGACTTCGGGGACAGCATCCGCTTTGCGGCGTGCGCCGCGGGGCCGGCGGACGGCATGCGCCTGGACCTGACGCGCTTCCGGGCGTATGCGGAGGGCTATCTGTCGGAGACGGACGCCATACTGAGCGAGGCGGAGCTATCGTCCCTGCCGCTCGGCGCGGCGGTGATGACGCTGGAGCTGGCGTCCCGCTATCTGGCGGACTATCTGAGCGGCGACCGGTATTTTCGCATCGATGCCCCGGACCGGAACCTGCGGCGGGCACGGGCGCAGCTTGCGCTGTTCCGCGACATGCTGACGCACCGGGACGACATGGCGTGCATCCTCGCTGAGGTCCGCGCCGCACAGCGCCGTGGGGTCTGAGCCCCGGAAAACAACGCGGCATAAGAATCAGGCAATACCGCGCAGTGCATGGGGCGCGGTATTGCCTGACGTTCGTTATATCAGCTTTGCAATCGTCTCAAAGAGCTTGTCCGGCTCAATCGGCTTGGACAGGAACGAATTCATTCCCGACTGCAGCGCCTGCTGCACGTCTTCATCAAAGGCGTTCGCCGTGAGGGCGATGATGGGAATGGTCTTGCTGTCGGGATGCTCCGACGCGCGAATCTCCCTCGTCGCGCCAAGCCCGTCGAGCACCGGCATGCGCATATCCATCAAAATCGCGCTGTAATGACCCGGCTCGCTCTCGTTGAAGCGGTCCACGGCAACCCGTCCGTTTTCGGCAACGTCCACGTTCATGCCCTCCATGGAGAGCAGTTCCGTGACGATGATGGCGTTGATTTCAATGTCCTCTGCGACCAGTATGGTTCTCCCGCTGAGGTCCTTCCGGACCGGTTCCTCATCCTTGATGTGTTTTTTCGTGAAGGCGTCCCGCAGGACGGGCATGACGTCGGGCAGCATAAGCGGCTTGGAGACAAACAGGTCGATGCCCGCATTGACCAGCTCCTCCTCGGCGTCGACCCAGGAATGCGCCGTCAGAAGGACAATCGGAATCTCCGTATCCACCTCGCGAATCCGTTTCGCAATCTGAATGCCGTTCGTATCCGGCAGGACGTAATCCAGCAGGATGACGTTGAAGGCATTCCCTCTTGCTTTTGCAATCTGCAGCATCTCAAGGCTTTCCTCCAGGTTGGAAGCGCTCTCGGACGCGATGCCGACCTCGTTGAGCGTGACGCGCAGATGCTCAAGGTCGATTGGGTCGTCGTCGATGAGCAGCACGTGGAAATTCGACGGGAAGAGAAGCTCTTTGTCCTTCTTCTTCCGCTCGCTGATGCGCAGCGGGATGGTGACGATGAACTCGCTCCCCTTCCCCTTCTCCGAGGTCACGCTAATCGTGCCGTTCATCAGCTCCACGATGTTCTTTGTAATGGCCATGCCGAGCCCGGAGCCGCCATAGCGGTTGGTGGTGGTGCCGTCCTCCTGCGTAAATGCCTCGAACAGCTTCGGCAGATAGTCCCGGTCCATGCCGATGCCGGTGTCGCGAATCGTAAAGCGGAGCATGGTGTGTTCGTCGAGCACGGAGGTCTGCTCCGCGGTGAAGAAGACGTTGTTCCCCTCCGGGGTGAATTTCACGGCGTTGCCGAGGATGTTAATCAGCACCTGCTTGAGCTTCATATCGTCGCCGATGTAGAAGTCGCTCAGCTCGCCCGGCGCCGAGAACTCGTAGACAAGTCCCTTTTCCTGGCACTGGCTCGCAATCAGGGTGTTGATTTGCTCCAGAAAGTCGGGCATGGAGAACTCCTCGCTCTTGACCACCATGCGTCCGCTTTCAATCCGGCTCATGTTCAGAATGTCGTTGATGAGATTGAGCATGTGCTTTGCGCTGATGTTGATTTTATCCAGGTACTCCCGGGTGCGCTCCGGAATCTCCGGGTCCTGAGCCGCCAGCTTCCCAAGCCCGATGATGGCGTTCATGGGCGTGCGAATCTCGTGGCTCATGCTGGAGAGGAAGGACGACTTCGCCGTGTTTGCCTCTTTCGCCTCCTGCAGCGCCACAGCCATCTGCTCGTTGCGCTCCTTCTGCTCCTGAAAGAGCTCGGTTGTATCGCTCTTGAGGATGATATAGAATTCCTTCGACGCGTCGCCCTCGTAGAAGTTAAAGCGCTTGTGGTATTCCTTGCCGTCAATTTTAATCGTGATGTTGACGATATACGGCTCTCTGACGGCAACGGCCTTTTTGATTTCTGTCATCGACAGCGCACGCTCCATGGCGGCGCGCTCCTCCGCCGTCCCGTGGAGCACCGGAATCACCTGCTCCGTCAGATACTGCTCGTACATGCCGTAGCGGGTATTGGGGAAAATACTTCCCTGTATGATGCGCGCCTTGTCGCCGATGGTGACGCCGTACATGCCCTTTTGAATGTAGGCGACCATGTCAAACTGCCGGACAAGAATCTTGCTGAGCAGCATTTCCCGCACGAATTTGTTGTTCTTTTCCCGGTTTTCATAGTCCGTGATGTTCGTGACGAAAAAGCCGCCGTAGGGCGCGGGCAAATCGGTCATCGGCTCCATGTGGAGATAGAGATTCA
>JAILRK010000149.1 GCA_024698225.1 Oscillospiraceae bacterium
TTCTCCAGACCGAGTCCACTGAACAGTTCGAGGCAGGACCGTAAGAGCGCTCAGAGTTCTTCACAGACAGCAGGAACGGTAGCCGCGACCGAGTGGACGGCGAAAATTACACACAAATTTGGACTTGACTGATGAACTTGGTGTAAGTCTCAATTTTTTGGTGGGTTTTTTGGAAAATCCTCAGAAAAGATGTTGCAATGATGAAGATTTGCTGGTATCATATCAGTGCAATGCAACATCTGTTGAGAGAGGGAGAACTGGGTCGCCAAACTATGTAGTCCCTCTCTCAATTCTTTTTTCAGATGGCTTTTCCTTTCTTTGATGATACCTGACTATACCACATACGGGGCAGCTTTGAAAGCAGTACGGGGCCGGAAAGAAAAAAGTGTCGCATTCCGCGACACGCCGTCATCTGCATCATTTGCTTGTCCAGATCTCAGTTTGTCGGAAACGTGACCCCTGCGGTCATGATATTATGTCGTTGGACAGTCAGAGGCGATAGATGGAATAAAGAAAAATGCCCCGAGAAAATGCATCGTCCACTGGTTTACCGGAACAGAGTGACAGATGAATGAATTGCTTGAATTGGGATGCTATTTTTCGGTGAACTCAAACATGGTTGTCATCAGCGATGGTCTATTCGGACATTCCGGCGGCTATATCGGCTCCGGCACCCGCTCGGAGATCGAATATGCCACTGCCACAGGTAAGGCAGTAAAATACCTGGAATCATAAAACTCGGAGGCAATATTGAATGTTTGATATGGACTGCGTTTCGACAGAGGTTCAAGGCATCCTTTCAATGCTGGACGCTAACAGCTTCCCAGGTGTATTTGAGTACCTTGCCTCATTGCGGGACGAGGATGGCGATGTGATGTACAGAAAGAGCTTGGACGCTGCCGTCAAAGGGCAGGCAAATGCCAGAGCGAAGTTGGCGGAGGAATTGCCGGAATGCACATGGAGCTTTGACTGAAAATGAACAAACACCAGAAGGATATGTTCGGCATAAACATGAAAGAATGGTGCCGTAATCACGAAGCGTATGTTTTAGCAGCACCGCCGTCTGAGGAGCTTCTTGCCGTTCACAGGGAGAAAATTGGCTTCCTGCAGCATGAGCGTCTGGTCCACCTGATCGTGACCGTCATGGTGGTGTTTGTGGAATTGTTTGTCGTGGATTTGGTGGTCCTGCATCCAGAGCTGGGCGTTGTTCCGGCCATCGTGATGCTCGGTCTTGCCATCCTTCTCGGATTCTATTTCTATCACTATTTCTTTCTGGAGAACACGGTGCAGAGATGGTACAAAATTGCTGATGAGCTGCGCGAAAAGTTGAATTGACCGGAGTTGAGTATATGTCCCGCTTCATTGTTTTCGATGTCGAAACCCCAAACCGCTATAACAATCGGATGAGCGCCATCGGCATATCCGTTGTCGAGGACGGCGCAATCGTACAGAACTACTTTTCCTACGTCAACCCGGAACAGTCGTTTGACTGGTTCAACACGCGACTCACCGGGATCGACGAATACACGGTGGCCGATGCTCCTGTGTTCCCGCAACTCTGGGATGAGATAGAACCACTGTTTTCCTCCGGCACCCTTGTTGCGCACAACGCTCCGTTTGATATGGGTGTGCTGAAGAAATGCCTGTATGACTACGACATCGGATGGAAGCCAACGGTTCATTATTGTTGTACGGTGCAGATGGGCAGATGCCTCCTTCCGGGTATCAGCCACAAGTTGGACTGCCTATGCGATTACTATGGGATTTGTCTTGATCACCACAAAGCTGACAGCGATAGCCGGGCTGCGGCTGAAATCCTGCTCCGGTACATGGAGTCAGGTGCTGATGTAGAGAGCTTTGTGAGAACATATCGTCTGTGAATGGGAAAGAGGGCAATGAAAAACATACTATTCTTCGGAGACTCCAACACATGGGGATTTGACCCGAGCACTACACTCCGCTACCCTTATCAGACCCGCTGGACGACTGCCTGCGCCGGAATCCTGGGTGAAGATTTCAACTGCATTCCTGCTGGGCTGAACGGGCGGACAACTGTTTTTGACGATCCGATGAAAGGCTGCCGGAACGGGACCAAAGGGCTGGACTATGAGCTCCAGACGCATAAACCGCTGGATCTGTTTGTCGTGATGCTGGGGACGAACGATCTGAAACACACGGATGCTCAAGGCACCGCGGAAGGAATGGAGCGTCTGATAAAACTCGTTCTGAGTGCGAACGAGCGGTACAACCTGAGCTCACCGGTGTTTCCCGCTGGCCCGTCTGTTCTCCTGATCTCCCCGATCCTGCTAAAAGCACATGTGGGAGATCGAGATGACGATATTGCGGAATCAGCCCGGCTATCCGGTCTCTATCAACGCATTGCTGAAAACAACCGGCTGTATTTCCTGGATGCTTCCCTGTATGCCGAGCCATCAGATATCGACGGCGTCCATCTTGGCGTCGAGGGACACAGAGCATTAGGCGAGGTCATTGCCGAGAAGATAAAAACCTGCCTGGTTTGAAGAGACAGATAACCGGTGTTTGATGAAGCAGCCCACGAAGAAATCTTGGAGAGTAGTTATGGGTGTCCGGCGACAATCTGGCATGGTTACCAACGTCAGATTGTTTTCTGCACTGACGACAATGGTTTAAGACGCAATCAGCATCAGAGACACAATACCGGCAGTGTTGCGACACGATATCACCAGCAGTTGCAGACTCTCTCCAACAAGAGAAATGCGGAGCCGAAAGATCGGCACCGCATTTCTTTTATCATGGTTTTTGAATTTTCTACATTTCCCTTCCCTCACTCGGGGCTTCGCCCCTCGCTCAGTACGGAAGATTTCGCTTTGCCCCATTGAAGATGCCTGCATGATGCCCAAAGGGAATTAACACACAAATTTGGACTTGACTTAAATCACGAACAGGCAAAAGCAGCTAACCTATGACCGAGCTGTTGACTTACTCATTTGCGTTCGGCTTAATGTACAAAGCTGTGGGCGCGATTTTATACAAAACGCAGATTCTTGCAAATCGCTTGAAACTTCCTTGACACAAGGATTAACAAGCTGTATCTTCTATATGTCAATTGTCAGACAAAGGCTGAATGACATTATAGAAAGGACGGAATGTGTATGGGCAGAAGAATGTGGTTCCTGACGGGCGTCCTGCTGCTGGCCGCGATACTGGCCGGCTGCGGAGGAGGGCAGCGCGCTGTGAGCGGTGAGAGTGAATATGACAGCGTCAACCTCGCCATGGCGGTAAACGGTACGGACACGCAGATCGACTCGCTGGTGGCGAACCACTTCGCGGAGCTGGTCAGCGAGCGTTCGAACGGCGCGGTGGTGGTCGATGTATTCCCCAACGATACGCTCGCGGGCGGCAATGCTACCAAGGGGATTGAGTACATCGCAGTCGGCGGCTCTGATCTTGGCGCTTACGCTACCAGCGTACTTGCGAATCTTGAGCCGAAGATGTCGGTAGCGACGATCCCGTGGTCGTTCAGCTCCTATGAGCAGGCGCGGCAGATCATTGACACGACCGGCGGCGCGTATTATGCCAAGCTGCTGGAGGAGAAGGGCATCACCTACCTCGGCTCCTTCCACAACGGCTTCCGGCAGCTGACGAACAGCAAGCGTCCGGTGACGAAGCCGGAGGATTTGAAGGGATTGAAGATCCGCGTGCCGGGCTCCGCCGTGTTCATGAACACGTTTGAGGCGCTGGGCGCGAACCCCACCGCGATGAGCTGGAGCGAGGTCTTCACCGCCATCCAACAGGGTACCATCGACGGGCAGGAGAATGGCTGCTCCATCACCAAATCCGCCAAAATGGACGAGATCCAGAAGTATATGACCATCTGGAATTACAGCTACGAAAACGACCTCTTTGTGGTGAACACAAAGATTTGGGAAAGCCTGCCTGAAAACACAAGGCAGCTTTTGCAGGAGTGCGCGACAGAGGCGTGCAACTGGGGACGCGACAAGCTGGAGGCGGATGAGGCGGCGCTGATCGACGGCTTCCGCCAGAGCGGAATGCAGGTCGATGAGCTGAGCGAGGAGCAGTTGGACGTGTTCCGCCAGGAGGTCGCCGACGTCGTATCTGCCCTCAAGGACTACTACGGACCGGAAGCCTGCGCGGCTTTTGGGCTGTAAGGAAAGGGAGGAAACCGATATGCTGCAAAAGATTGAAAAATTCGTCTCCTGCGCCTGTGTCGCGGTCATGGCTGTGCTGGTGTTCGCCAACGTGGTGGCGCGCAAGGTATTCAACCACTCGCTCGCTTTCTCCGATGAAATGTCCACCTATCTATTCGTCCTGATGAGCTTTATGGGCACTGCCATTGCGGCTCGCAGGGGCGCGCATCTGGGGCTGTCGATCGTCACGGACCGCCTCAGCAAGAGTGCGCGCAATAAGCTCAACATCTTCATGTACGGCGTTTCCGCGTTCTTCTGTTTTCTGATTGTGGTATTCGGCGTGCAGATGGTCATCAGCGAGTATCAATTTGGGCAGGAGACCGCCGCAATGCAGTGGCCCGAGTGGATCTACGGCTCCTTTGTCCCCATCGGCGCGTGCTTCGCCATGATCGCTTTTATTCAGGGAATGGTGAATATCGCAAAGCATGGGCGCGTACAGGGGAACCCACAGGAACAGTTATCGGACGATCTGATCAATCAGGCGTTCAGCGAGAACACGCTGCAAGCCATTGAAGAGATTGAGAACGGGAAGGAGGAACAGTAATGGTCGGCTTAATCCTGCTGGGGCTGTTTGTTTTCCTGCTGGCGTTTGGCGCCCCCATTGCTACCTGCCTCGGCATGTCCAGCGTGGCGGCGATTCTGGCGCAGGGTGCCGGCAAGCCCATCGGCGCGGTCATGAGCGTCCTGCCGCGCCTGTGTTCCTCCGCCAGCAGCAAGTTTGTTCTGCTTGCCATACCATTTTTCATCCTTTCCGGCAACGTGATGGAGAAAGCCGGCATCTCCGGGCGCCTGATTCGTCTGGCGGAGAAGTGTCTCGGCCACATCCGAGGCGGTATGGCGGTCGTATGCGTGGTGGTCTCCTGCTTCTTTGCCGCCATCTCCGGTTCCGGTCCCGCCACCGTGGCGGCGCTGGGGCTCATCATGATTCCCGCGCTGGTCAAGGCGGGTTATCCCGCGTCGTTCTCCTGCGCGCTCATGGCGGCGGGCGGCGCGATCGGCGTGGTTATCCCGCCGTCCATCACCTTCGTGGTCTACGGCTCCATCGCCGACGCGTCCATCACCAACCTGTTCATCTCCGGCTTGCTGCCGGGTATTCTGATGGGCGTTGGTCTGATTGTCGCCGCCTTCGTGCTCGGCACAAAGTACGACCTTAAACTTTCCCCCAAGGCGTCGGGCAAGGAACGTTGGGACGCATTCAAGGACGCCTTCTGGGGGCTGATGATGCCGGTCATCATTCTCGGCGGCATTTATTCGGGCTGGTTCACGCCGACGGAGGCCGCGGCGGTATCCGTGTTCTACGGGCTTGCGGTGGGCGTGTTTGTCTACAAGGAGATTGACTTCAAAAAGCTGATTGACATCATGATCGACTCGTGCAGCACCACTGCTACGGTCATGTTCATCACGATGGGCGCGACGCTGTTCGCCTATGTGCTCACCCGCGCGCGGCTGGATCTGGCGATTAAGAGCTTCATGCTCACCGTCACCAACGGCAACTGGATCGTGTTCTTCATCATCGTCAACATCGTGCTGCTGATCGCGGGCTGCTTCCTGGACTCCACCTCAGCGCTCTACATCTTTACGCCGCTGTTTGCGCCGGTTGCGACGGCGATGAACATCAGCCCCATCCATTTGGGCGTCGTGATGATCGTCAATCTCGCCATCGGTCTGTTTACCCCGCCGGTGGGCGTCAACCTGTATGTCGCCTGCGGTATCGGTGATATCAAAATCGAGGAGATCTCCAAGGGTGTGATCCCCTGCCTGATTGCGGAGTTGGCGGTGCTGCTGCTGGTGACTTACGTTCCGTTTCTTTCGACGATGTTCCTCGGTTGACGGGCACAGAACAGGAGTTTGCCGTGGGCAAAAAACATACAAAGCGGGTCAATCCGCGTAAGATACCCGTTTCCGCGAATATGAAGGATGTGGATCGCATTTTGGTGGAGGCGGGAGAGGACAACCTTTACTTTGCGTGGCTGCTGGTGATGTCCAATCTCATGGATCAGGAGCAGGAGGGCGCGCCGGTCATCGCGGAGCTGTGGGAAAGCGTCAAGACCTATAACGAAACGCATCGGGAAATCAAATGGGCGGACATCCACCGCGCGGAGCAACTGTTCGGATTTTGCATCCCCTGCCGGAATGTAAGGCTTGAAACGATACGCAATGCCGCGGAGCTGGAATCCGTGCGGAGCAGGCTGAGGAAAAACGCGGTCGCGGTCGCCGTCTGTGCGCTGCTTCTGGGGATCAAACACGGCGGTTACTACAGCGGCACGGAGCTGAAACGGCTCTATCTGAATGTGCAGCTGACCCTTGCCGAGATCGAAAACGGTTCGAATACCTATGAAAAGCTGTCAAAAGAGGTCGAACGCCGCGGCATTCGCCTGATCCGTTCGAGCAACAGCGGGGAAATGATCACGATAGAGCTGACACAAGAGGAAAATCAAACAGCAGGGAGGACGGAACCATGGAGAAGACCATCAAGCGAATCGGCGTGTTGACCAGCGGGGGAGACGCGCCCGGTATGAACGCCGCGATCCGCGCGGTCGTGCGCACGGCGGTGTCCCTCGGCATCGACTGCGTCGGCATCCGCAGGGGCTGGCAGGGCCTCATCAACTGCGACTTCGTGCAGCTGAACAACGAGGGTGTCGCCCACATTCTCAACCGAGGCGGCACGATGCTCTACACCGCGCGCAGCGAGGAGTTTATGACGGAGGCGGGGCGTAAGCGTGCGCTTTCCTCCTGCAAGATGCTGGGCATCGACGGCATCGTTGCCATCGGCGGCGACGGCACCTTCCGAGGAGCGCTGGAGCTTTCGCAACTCGGCATCCCTGTCGTCGGCGTACCGGCGACCATCGACAATGACATTGGCTGCAGCGACTACACGATCGGTTTCGACACCGCATGCAACACGGCGATCGAGTGCATCGACAAGCTGCGTGACACGATGCAGGCGCACGAACGCTGCTCTGTCGTGGAGGTCATGGGGCGCAACGCAGGCAACATCGCGCTGTACGTCGGCATCGCCGTGGGCGCGACCTCCGTGTTGCTGCCGGAGTATGAACTGGACTTCCGGAAGGACGTGATCGAGCGTATCCAGAACGCGCGCCTCGCAGGCAGCACACACTTCATGATTGTTGTCGCGGAGGGCGCGGGACACGCCTTCGACATCGGCGAGCGCATCGAGCGGGAGATTGGTATGAAGCCGCGCGTCACCGTGCTCGGCTATCTCCAGCGCGGCGGCATCCCCAACGCGCGCGACCGTGAAACCGCGACCCGCATGGGCTACCGCGCGGTGATGGCGCTGGCGGAGAACCGGGCAAACTGCGTCATTGCGCGGCAGAAGGGAGACGTGGTCGAGGTGCCGATTGAGGACGCGCTGACCATGAAGCGGGGGCTGAACCTTGAGCGCTACGCCGTGCTCGAAGCCATGCAGGGTGTGGCTGCCATTTCGTGAGAAAACTATCATTTTCCCTGTTGACAAACAAAACGAACGTGCTATACTGAAGTCATCATAAGTCATTTGTCCGACATACTACTTTGAAACGAGGGAATCATAATGAAAGATGTATCCATCAAGGAACTGAAGAACATCGCCACCGACCTGCGCATGAAGGTTGTGGACATGGTGTGGAAGGCGCAGTCCGGTCATCCGGGCGGCTCTCTCTCCGCCGCGGAGTTTGTCACAGCCTGCTATTTCAAGTATATGAACGTCGACCCGAAGAACCCCAACTGGGCGGACCGCGACCGCTTCGTGCTCTCCAAGGGCCACGTCTGCCCGATTCAGTACGCCGCGCTCGGCACGCTGGGCTATTTCCCCGTTGAGACGCTCGACACGCTGCGCAAGGAGGGTTCCCCCCTGCAGGGTCACCCGTCCATGGTCAAGTGCCCGGGCATCGACATCTCCACCGGCTCCCTCGGTCAGGGTCTTGCCTGCGCGGTGGGCATGGCGCTCGCCGGCAAGATGGACGGCAAGAGCTACAACGTCTACTGCGCCGTCGGCGACGGCGAGTCCCAGGAGGGCGAAATCTGGGAAGCGGCGAACACCGCGCACAAGTACGGCCTGGACAACCTGATCGTATTCGTGGACTTCAACAACCTGCAGATTGACGGCACCTGCGACGAGGTCATGCCCAACGGCGACCTTGGCAAGAAGTTCGAGGCCTTCGGCTGGGAGAACATCGTGGTCGAGGACGGCAACGACATGGAGCAGATGTGCGCGGCCATCGACAAGGCGCTTGCCAGCAAGAACGGCAAGCCCAAGTGCCTCTACTGCAAGACCGTCAAGGGCAAGGGTGTTTCCTACATGGAGAACGTCTGCGCCTGGCACGGCGTCGCCCCGAACGATGCGGAGTACGAGCAGGCCATGACGGAGCTCAAGGCCCAGATCATCGCGTAAGAGGAGGAGAAGAAAATGAGTGAACTGAAGAAGATTGCGACCCGTGACGGTTTCGGTGACGAGATTGTTGCGCTGGGCAAAGAGAACAAGAACATCCTGGTCGTCGACTGCGACATCGGCAAGAGCTGCAAGTCCACCAAGTTCATCCACGAGCTGCCCGACCAGCACGTGAACGTCGGCATTGCGGAGCAGAACGGCGCGGGCGTCGCCGCCGGTCTCGCCACCTGCGGCAAGATTCCCTTCGTCGTCACCTACGCTGCCTTCGGCTCCATGCGCATGTGCGAGATGATTCGCCAGGAAATCTGCTACACCAACCTCAACGTCAAGATTGCCTGCTCCCACGGCGGTGTGACCCCCGCCAACGACGGCGCCTCCCACCAGGCCATCGAGGACATGGGCATCCTGCGCACCATCCCCAACATCAGCGTCATCATGCCCGCGGACTACAACAGCGCCCGCAAGCTCGTGCGCGCCGCGGCGGAGACCTACGGTCCCATGTACCTGCGCTTCACCCGTGACGCCATCCCCCAGATTTACGGTCCCGACGTCGAGTTCACCATCGGCAAGGCGCATCTGGTGCAGGACGGCAAGGACGTCGCCATCATCGCCAACGGCGACACCGTGCGTCTCGCCATCGAGGCGGCGAAGGAGCTGGCGAGCAAGGGCATCGAGGCCCGCGTGGTCGACATGCACACCATCAAGCCGCTGGACGTCGACTGCGTTGCGGACTGTGTGAACAGCATCGGCAAGATCATCACCGTCGAGGACCACAACATCCTCAACGGTCTGGGCAGCGCCGTCTGCGAAGTCGCTGCCGAGATGGGCAAGGGCAAGGTCAAGCGCGTCGGCATTCAGGACCGGTTCGGCGAGAGCGCGCCCTATGAGCGTCTGCTTGCCAAGAACGGCGTGACCGTCGAGAACATCGTCAAAATCGCGCAGGAATTATAAAAAACAGGAGGATATCGAATTATGAAAATCGGATTTGTCGGCTGCGGTGCAATCGGCAGCTGCTACGCCAGCCACCTGATCGGCGTCCACGAGGTCTGCGTGCTGGACACCTTCGCCCCCGTCATCGAGGCAATCAAGAAAAACGGCATCCTCGTGGATGACTGCCTCCCCGAGGTCGGCACCGGCGAGACCCACGCCTTCCATCCCGCGATTGCCACCACCGACCCCAAGGAGATCGGCGTGTGCGACCTGGTCATCGTGTTCGTGCACTATAAGTTGATCGAGTCTGCCATGCGCAACGCGGCCCCGATGATCGACGAGCACACCATGATCCTCAGCCTCCAGAACGGCTACGGCAACTATGACGAGATTGCCAAGGTCATTCCCGAGGAGCAGATCATCATCGGCAACACCGCGTTCGGCGCGACGCCTGTCGAGCCCGGCCACGTGAAGAACACCGGCTACGGCGCCACCAACATGGGCTCCCCCAAGGCTCCCATGGCGAAGGTCGAGGTCGTCGCCGAGGCGTTCCGCGCCGCCGGCCTTGAGACCGACGTCCACGAGAACGTGATGAACGCCATCTGGCACAAGCTGTCCGCCAACGTCTGCATCAACGGCGTCAGCGCCCTGTTGGGCACGCCCAACGGCTTTATCAGCAAGAACGAGTACGCCCGTGAGACTGCGAAGCTGCTGTGCAAGGAGGCCATCGAGGTCTGCAACGCCGCCGGCTGCACGCTGGACTATGAGACCGAACTCGAGCATGTCTTCGAGGTTTCCCGCAACACCGACGAGACGATCAGTTCCATGGTGCAGGCCGTCACCCATCAGCGCGAGACCGAGATCCGCATCATCAACGGCGCGGTGTCCAAGCTCGGCAAGCAGTACGGCATCCCCACCCCGTGCAACGACCTGCTGCTCAACCTCGTGCTGGCGAAGCAGTCCCTTTACCTCGGCAGATAATTTGTTTGATTTCCTCTCTTCTCATATAGCCGAACGGCGGCCTTTGCAGGTCGCCGTTCGGCTTATTCGGCTGACGTCCGGTTTGACAAATCCAATCAGCTATGATACACTGAAAATGTTATATGTATGACAAATGAAGCAGTTGCAAAGGAGTTTGCCATGAACGGTACGCCCAGTTATATCAAAAACCTGAAAAAGGAGTCCGTCGTGCAGAGTGTCATCAACTGCCTGACGGATGGAATGCGCAGCGGCGAACTGAAGCCCGGCGACAAGATCCCGCCGGAGCCGGAGCTTTCCGCGGCGCTGGGCGTTGCACGCAGCAGTGTGCGCGAGGCGATCAAGATCCTGACCTATCTGGGGGTGCTGGAAAGCAAACCCTCAGAGGGTACGTTCGTGTGCAGCGGGTTCAGCGAGAGCATGATTGACCCGATGGTCTATGGGATTATTCTCAATCAGGACTCGTTTTCCAACCTGATGGAGCTTCGGGAAATGATGGAGGCGGGAATACTGCGCCTCGCGATGCGGCGGTACGAGGACGAGGAGATGCAAAAGCTCGAATCGCTCCTGTCCGCCATGCGGGACGCGCTGGAGCAGGACGACGCTGTCGATGCGTTTTTCCACGTCGACAACGCCTTCCATGATTACATCTCGGCGATGGGCAAAAACCCGCTGGCGGATAAAATCGGCCGCGTGGTGCGCACGCTGACCTACTCCATGCGCTATGACACCGTTTCGGAGATGATCCGAAGTGGTCGGGGCGACGAACTGATTGCCGCCCACGCGAAGTTGATTGACACCCTGAAGGAGCGCAAAGCCGACGGTTTGGAGCGGATGGTGCGTGACAGCTATTTCGACGAGGTGCTGGAAGCGGGACGAAAGGGAGACGGATTGGCGTCTGGTCAGCAGGGAAGCTATTCGTCAATACCTGTGGAATGAGGCTCCCACGCGACTCTGTGGTTACGATGGCTTTCCTGGGACGAATGCCAAAAGCTGGTTAGCCATCTCTGATTGCACTATACTCCAAAGCCGGAAGGAAACATAACTACCAC
>JAILRK010000157.1 GCA_024698225.1 Oscillospiraceae bacterium
TGTCTATGACTCCTACCGTCGCTTCATCCAGATGTTCTCCGACGTCGTCATGGAGGTCGGCAAGAAGTACTTCGAGCAGCTCATCGACCGCATGAAGACCAAGAAGGGCGTCACCTACGACGTCGAGCTGACCGCCGCCGACCTCAAGGAGCTGGCGGAGCAGTTCAAGGCCGAGTACAAGCTGCGCATCGGCGAGGACTTCCCCTCCGACCCCAAGGTCCAGCTCAACGAGGCCATCAAGGCGGTGTTCCGCTCCTGGGACAACCCGCGTGCCAACATCTATCGCCGCGACAACGACATCCCCTATTCCTGGGGCACGGCGGTCAACGTCATGCCGATGGTCTTCGGCAACCTGAACGACAACTCCGGCACGGGCGTCGCCTTCACGCGCAACCCCGCCACCGGCGAGAAGAAGCTCTTCGGTGAGTTCCTCACCAACGCGCAGGGCGAGGACGTCGTCGCCGGCGTGCGCACCCCGATGCCCATCTCCGAGATGGCGCAGAAGTTCCCCGAGGCGTTCCGCCAGTTCGAGCAGATTTGCGCCAACCTCGAGGAGCACTACCGCGACATGCAGGACATGGAGTTCACCGTCGAGAACGCGAAGCTCTACATGCTCCAGTGCCGCAACGGCAAGCGCACCCCCGCCGCCGCGCTCAAGATTGCCTGCGACCTCGTGGACGAGGGCATGATTGACGAGAAGAAGGCCGTCGCCATGATTGAGCCGCGCGCGCTGGACGCGCTGCTGCACCCGCAGTTCGACGCCGAAATCCTCAAGAAGACCGAGCCCATCGGCAAGGGCCTGGGCGCTTCCCCGGGCGCTGCCTGCGGCAAGGTCGTCTTCACCGCGGAGGACGCCAAGGAATGGGCGGAGCGCGGCGAGGCCGTCGTGCTGGTGCGCCTTGAGACCAGCCCCGAGGACATCGAGGGCATGAAGGCCGCCAAGGGCATCCTGACCGTGCGCGGCGGCATGACCTCCCACGCGGCGGTCGTGGCGCGCGGCATGGGCAAGTGCTGCGTCTCCGGCTGCGGCGACATCAAGATGGACGAGGAGAACAAGAAGTTCCGTCTCGCCCGCAAGACCTACACCGAGGGCGACTTCATCTCCATCGACGGCTCCACCGGCAACATCTACGACGGCGCCATCCCCACCGTGGACGCCAGCATCGGCGGCGAGTTCGGCCGCGTGATGAGCTGGGCGGACAAGTACCGCAAGCTGGGTGTGCGCACGAACGCGGACACGCCGGTCGACGCCGCGCAGGCGGTGAAGTTCGGCGCTGAGGGCATCGGCCTGTGCCGCACCGAGCATATGTTCTTCGCCGAGGACCGCATCCCCGCCATCCGTGAGATGATCTGTGCCGACACCACCGAGGAGCGCGAGAAGGCGCTCGAGCGTCTGGAGCCGATGCAGCAGAGCGACTTCGAGGCGATGTACACCGCGCTCGAGGGCCGCCCCATGACGATCCGCTTCCTCGATCCCCCGCTGCACGAGTTCCTGCCCACCGAGGAGGAGGACATCAAGGAGCTGGCGTGGGATATGGACAAGAGCGGCAGCGAGATCCGCGCGATCATCGCGAAGCTCCATGAGTTCAACCCGATGATGGGCCACCGCGGCTGCCGCCTCGCCGTCACCTATCCCGAGATCGCGGCGATGCAGACCCGCGCGGTCATCAAGGCGGCGCTGAACGTCCGCGCCCGCCATCCCGGCTGGGACATCGTGCCCGAGATTATGATCCCGCTCGTGGGCGAGGTCAAGGAGCTCAAGTACGTCAAGGACGTGGTCGTCAAGACCGCCGACGAGATTATCAGCAACATGCAGTCCGACATGAAGTACAAGGTCGGCACGATGATCGAGATCCCGCGCGCGGCGCTGACCGCCGACGTGATCGCCAAGGAGGCGGACTTCTTCTCCTTCGGCACGAACGACCTCACGCAGATGACCTTCGGCTTCAGCCGCGACGACGCGAACAAGTTCCTCACGGCCTACTATGACCGCAAGATCTACGAGTTCGACCCGTTCGGCAAGCTGGACCAGACCGGCGTGGGCAAGCTCGTCAAGATGGCGACGGAGCTCGGCCGCGCGGCGAACCCGGCGCTGAACTGCGGCATCTGCGGCGAGCACGGCGGCGACCCGAGCAGCGTGGAGTTCTTCCACAAGGTCGGCCTCGACTACGTGTCCTGCTCCCCGTTCCGCGTGCCCATCGCGCGCCTTGCCGCCGCGCAGGCCGCGATCAAGGACGAAAAGTAATCGCGCATATCGCAACACGGCGCCCGCTCCACGTTTGGGGCGGGCGCTTTTTTGACCGCTATGTTACAGGAATATAACAAGAAATGATTTATGCGGTATATGATGTTTCGGTTACATAACAAACGCGTCAAAAGGCTTGATTTTTGGAAAACAATCGTGTAGATTTACGCTTGCAAGAGTCCAGAGGGCGCACTGTCCGATTCCCCGGCTTAGTTACGGGAACGGCTAGCCCCGGTAAGTGAGCCGTGAAACCGGCGGGGCTGCCTGAAACGACTTTTGACATTTTTGAAAGGAGAGTAACTCGCTTATGAAAAAGTTACTCGCACTGGTACTGGCTCTCGTCATGACTCTGGGTCTGGCGACCGTCGGTGCCTCCGCCGCTACCGAGATC
>JAILRK010000158.1 GCA_024698225.1 Oscillospiraceae bacterium
TCAGCTCGTGCTTGCCACGATGGTCACCTCCATCTTCTGCGACGCCGCGATGGGCGACCAGTTCCTCGGCGTCAGCGTTCCCGCCCCGCTGTACATGGACAAGTACGACGAGATGGGTCTTGCGCGCAACATGCTCTCCCGTACCCTTGAAGACGCCGGTACGCTGTGGGCGGTCATGTTCCCCTGGACGGGCTGCGGCGCGTACCAGATGGGTGTTCTGGGCATCCACCCGTTCGCTTACTTCCCGTTTGCCTTCGTCAACCTGCTCAACCCGATTTACGCCTGCATCACGGCGTTCCTCGGCCGCAACATCTTCTGGGCTGACGGTGCCTACACCAACCTCTTCGGCAAGACCAAGGCCAAGGCGCCCGCTGCCTGCCCGGAGGAGGCGCACGCCTATGCCGTCAAGCAGCTTGAGGCTGCCCGTGCGGCCGGCAAGGCACCCAGACCCGAGAAGTAAGGCTCCGGCACAGTTCCTGCATCCAAGGCGAGGGGGCGTTTCCCCTCGCCTTATCCCTTTACCGTGTGCTTCCTGAGAGGGAAGACGCCAAATCATACAATCGGAGGAACCGCCATTATGCGCAGAACCGTGCTTCCGTGGGAATCCGTTCCCGGCTCGAAATACTATGCCATCGATACGCTCAAGCGTTCAAAGAAAACCTCCTACGGCGGCTGGCTGGCCGTCGCGGTGCTGGCGTTCGGCGGCGCGGTGACGCGCTGGAAGATTGCCTTAATCTTCGCCGTGCTCTACGCCCTCGCCCTGCTGATGCAAAAGGACGTCGCGGTGACCGAGCGCGGACTGGAGATTTACCACGACATGCGCATCACCACCAACTATGAGCGCTGGGACTGGGCGGACATCTATGCCGTGACCCACGAGACGGACCCGGCAGGCAGTGGGCGCGCCATCCTGTACTTCACCAAGGGGGACCGGACCAAGCGCAACTATTACCGCCCGGAGGACGTTTCCCCGATTCTGAAGCTGGCGAAGCAGAAAAACCCGGCCATCCGCATCTTTGACGGAAAGACGACGCGCGACAAAGCGGACGCCATCCGAAAGCGGAAAAAATAAGGGCAGAGGATACCCGTTCCGAAGGGAGCGGGTATTTTTTTGCCCTTTCGTGCTTTACCGCAGTAACGCGACACCATGATAATGTTATAATGAACAAAACAGGGGAGGCTTTTATTAAATTATATGTTGACAATGCACAAAATTGTGGTATGATAGAGACAACAGAGGAAACTGAACTTCCCTGCGACACGGGGTGTGGCGTCCGCTTTGGGCAGGCGGATGGTCCAAACCGCATCTCGGTGCAATTCTCACACATACAGCCGTGCAGCGCAGTCTGCCGGCAAGATTCTGAAAGTGAGGTAAGTGTATCATGATTCTGAATCCTTCCGCAATCAAGTCTGTTGTCATGGACGGACATAGCCTTACACTGGAGAGCTTTGTTGCCGTTGCGCGCTTCGGCGCAAAGGTGGAGCTTGCGGACAGCGCGCTTGAGGCGATGAAGAAGTCCCGCGCACTGGCGGAAAAAATCGCTGCCGAGGGCCGCGTTGCCTACGGCATCACCACGGGCTTCGGCGAGTTCCAGAAGGTCGCCGTCCCGAAGGAGATGTCCAATCAGCTCTCCACCAACCTGATTCTCAGCCATTGCACGGCTGCCGGCGAGCCCTATGCGCCCGAGATTTCCCGCGGCATGCTGCTGCTGCGCGCCAACGCCCTGTGCGGCGGCGTGTCCGGCGTGCGTCCGCTGCTGGTGCAGATGATGGTCGAGATGCTCAACAAGGGCGTCACCCCGATTGTTCCCGAGAAGGGCTCTCTGGGCTCCTCCGGCGACCTTGCCCCCCTTGCCCACATGACGCTGCCGATGCTCGGCCGCGGCGAGGCGTGGTACGAAGGCGTGCGCATGACGGGTGCCGAGGCGATGGAAAAGGCGGGCATCAAGACGCTCGACACGCTCGTGAGCAAGGAAGGCCTTGGCATGACCAACGGCACCTGCGCCATGACCTCCGTCGGCGCGCTTGCGCTGTACGACACCATCTGCGCCGCACAGCTGGGCGATGTGATTGCCTCCCTCAGCTTCGAGGGTCTGACCGCGCAGCGCTCCGCCTTCGACCCCCGCATCCATCAGGTGCGCGGTCAGAAGGGCCAGATGCTCGTCGCCGCGAACCTGCGCAAGCTGCTCGATGGCTCCGAAATCATCGACAAGGCGCAGGGCGACCGCGTGCAGGACGCCTATGCCATCCGCTGCGTGCCGCAGCTGCACGGCGCCTGCCGCGATGCGCTGGACTTCGTGCTTGAGAAGGTCGAAATCGAGCTCAACGCCGTCACCGACAACCCGCTGATGTTCCTGGAGGACGAGGCGGTCATCTCCGGCGGCAATTTCCACGGCGAGCCGATGGCGCTGCCCTTCGACTTCCTGGGCATCGCCGCCTCTGAGCTGGCGGATTCGTCCGAGCGCCGCATCGAGCGCATGGTCAACGCAGCGCTCTCCAACGGTCTTACGCCGTTCCTGACCACGAAGCCCGGCGTCAACTCCGGCTTCATGATTGTCCAGTACGCCGCCGCCTCCATGGTCAGCGAGAACAAGGTCTACGCGCATCCCGCCTCCGTGGACTCCATCCCCTCCTCTGCGAACCAGGAGGACATCGTCTCCATGGGCACCACCGCCGCCCGCAAGGCGCGCATGATTCTGCAGAACACGCAGGACGTGCTTGCCGACGAGCTGATGTGCGCCTGCCAGGCGATTGACGTGCGCCGCCACGTGGGCACCCACGGCGAGGGCCTCACGCCGCTGCACCAGGCGATTTACGACCACGTCCGCGAGAAGGTCGCCTTCTTCGAGGTCGACCGCGAGATTTGGCCCGACATCCGTGCCTGCGAGCAGATGATTCGCTCCGGCGAGCTGCTGGAGATTGTCAAGCAGTATATTCCCGACTTTGTGTAATGTGACAGAAAACAGAGGGACCGCGATTGTTTCATCGCGGTCCCTCTGTTCTTTCGTTCACTCAGGGCCGAAATGCCGTAAACAGCTCCACACTGGCGGAGCGGTAGCCGTTCTCGTTCCAGGCCAGCACGGCATAGGAGTTCTCGGCGACGCCCTGCACGCTCTTTGCGTAGATGCCGGAGTGGGGCAGCGTCTCAACGATGCGCTCGGGCAGAAAGCTGACGCCGAAGCCGGACTGCACCAGCTGCATCGCCATGGGCGTGTCGTAGCACTGGCACACGACGCTTGGCATGAACCCGCTGCGCTGGCAGTCCTTGAGCAGTGCCTGGTTGTAGCCCCAGAGGTCATCGCTGCGCAGCAGACACATCGGCACGCTGCGCAGGCGCTCAATGGGGATGGTGTCCAGCTCCGGCGCGGGGTCGGTGTCGCGTGTCATAATGAGTTTAATGGCGTCGCTGCCAAGGATGCGCTCGTGCAGGCCGATGGTCTCCTTTGCGCCCGCGCGGAGGAACAGCGCGTTGAGGTCGCCGCGGTTGAGGTCGGCGAGCAGGTCCTGCGGCGCACCGACGCGGATGTACAGCTCCACCTGCGGATACGCCGCGCGGAAGGCGCGCAGATAGGGCAGGGCATAGGGGACCGTGGAATACAGCACGCCAAGGCGCACCGTGCCCCGCACGCCGGTGCCGAGTGCGCGCACGCGCTCGGCAAGGCGTTCCATGTCCGAGATGTAGTCGCGCCCCTGCTGATACAGGCTCTCGCCCGCCTCGGTGAGCAGCATCCCCTTGCTGCCGCGGCGAAACAGCGAGACGCCCAGCTCCTGCTCCAGCAGCGCAATCTGGCGGGAGACGGGCGGCTGGGCAACGTGCAGCCGCCGCGAGGCAGCGGACACGCTGCCCTCCTCGACGACAGCGCAGAAGTACTCAAGCTGTCGAATGGTCATTGCAATCACCTATACTTTAATTATATAGAGAATATATCAACTAAATATTTTTCATTATACCACTTTTGCGTTATAATACAAGACAGAGATAGGAAAGCGCGAAATGATTTGTGATTTCCACTAAAATACAAGTGAAAGAGAGGACGCACCCATGAAAGATCTCGCCAACGAAGCCATGACCATCAAGCTGGACTATGAGCTTCCCGAGTATCCCGCGCTGGAGGCGGGCTATCGCCGCGCGCCGCGCCGTGAATCCCACCTCAGTGAGGCGGACAAGGCGCTTGCCATCAAGAACGCCCTGCGTTATATCCATCCCGACCATCATGAGAAGATGGCGAAGGAGTTCGCTCAGGAGCTGGAGGAGCACGGCCGCATTTACGGTTATCGCTTCCGTCCCGCGGGCAAGCTCTACGGCAAGCCCATCGACGAATATAAGGGCAAGTGCATTGAGGGCCGCGCGATTCAGGTCATGATTGACAACAACCTCGACTTCGACGTGGCGCTGTACCCCTACGAGCTGGTCACCTACGGTGAGACCGGTCAGGTCTGCCAGAACTGGATGCAGTACCGCCTCATCAAGAAATACCTCGAGGAGCTGACCGACGAGCAGACGCTGGTTGTCATGTCCGGTCACCCGCTGGGCCTGTTCCACTCCCACAAGCTCGCCCCGCGCGTCATCATCTCCAACGGCCTGATGGTCGGCACCTTTGACGACCAGGAGAACTTCAACCGCGCCGCGGCGCTCGGCGTTGCGAACTACGGCCAGATGACCGCCGGCGGCTGGATGTACATCGGACCGCAGGGCATCGTGCACGGCACGTTCAACACCCTGCTCAACGCGGGTCGTCTGAAGCTCGGCATCGCGCAGGACAAGGACCTCGCGGGCAAGCTGTTCGTCTCCGCCGGTCTTGGCGGCATGAGCGGCGCGCAGGGCAAAGCGGCGGAGATTGCCGGCGCCGCGTCCATCATTGCCGAGGTCGATGACTCCCGCATTGAGACCCGCTACACCCAAGGCTGGGTCAGCCACCGCACCGACAGCCTGGAAGAGGCGGTCAAGATTGCGCTCGACCACCAGAAGGCGGGCAAGGCCTGCGCGGTTGCCTATTGCGGCAACATCGTCGACCTGCTCGAGTACCTCTATGAGAAGAACGTCCACGTCGACCTGATGAGCGACCAGACCTCCTGCCACGTTCCTTACGACGGCGGCTACTGCCCGCAGGGCCTCACCTTCGCGCAGCGCACCGAGATGCTCGACAAGGATCCCGAGGGCTTCCGCAAGCTCGTCGACAAGACGCTGCAGCATCACTATGAGATGATTTGCAAGTTCCACGAGCGCGGCACCTACTTCTTCGACTACGGCAACAGCTTCCTCAAGGCGGTGTATGACACCGGCGTGAAGAGCATCTGCAAGAACGGCGAGAACGACCTTGACGGCTTTATCTTCCCGTCCTACGTCGAGGACATCCTCGGTCCGTGCCTGTTCGACTTCGGCTACGGTCCGTTCCGCTGGTGCTGCCTGAGCCGCAACCCCGAGGACCTGCACAAGACCGATATGGCTGCCGCCGAGTACATCAAGGCGCACAACCGCCGCTATCAGGACTACGACAACTACGTCTGGGTCCGCGACGCGGAGAAGAACAAGCTGGTCGTCGGCACCCAGTGCCGCATCCTGTATCAGGACGCCATGGGCCGCATGAACCTTGCGCTCAAGTTCAACGAGATGGTCCGCAACGGCGAAATCGGACCGGTTATCCTTGGCCGTGACCATCACGACACCGGCGGAACCGACGCTCCCTTCCGTGAGACCTCCAACATCAAGGACGGCTCCAACATCATGGCGGAGATGGCGACCCAGTGCTACGCCGGCAACGCCGCGCGCGGCATGAGCTATATCGCGCTGCACAACGGCGGCGGCACGGGCATCGGCCGCGCCATCAACGGCGGCTTCGGCATGGTGCTCGACGGCTCCGAGCGCGTGGACACCATTCTGCGCATGTCCATGCCCTGGGATACGATGGTCGGCGTTGCCCGCCGCAGCTGGGCGCGCAACGAGAACGCCATGACCACCGTTGCCGAGTACAACAAGATGTACGCAGGACAGGACCACATCACCATGCCGTATCTCGCGGACGACGCCGTCGTCGCCGAGGCGGTCAAGGGCATGAAGGGCTGAGCCACACTACCCGAAGGGGGAGGGTCTCCGCGACCCTCTCCCTTGAAAGGATTATGACATGAAAAAAGTATTGGTCCAAAATATCGGCATGCTCGCAACCGCCAGAGGCTGCGCGGCGCACCGCGGCGAGGAGCAGGGCAAGGTCGAGCTCCTGCGCGATGCGTGGGTCCTGATGGAGGACGGCGTCATCGCCGCGGTCGGCACGGGCGCAACGGAGGCCGCGGGCGCGGAGGTCATCGATGCGGGCGGCAACCTGGTCACGCCGGGCCTTGTCGACGCGCACACGCACCTCATCTTCGGCGGCTGGCGGCAGAACGAGCTGGGGCTGAAGCTCCACGGCGCAAGCTATCTGGACATCCAGAACGCAGGCGGCGGCATCCAGTCTACCACCAACGCCACGCGCAGCGCCACGGAGGAGGAGCTTGCCGCCAAGGCGGAGCGCGCGCTCAACGAGATGCTGCGCTTCGGCACCACCACCTGCGAGGCGAAGAGCGGCTACGGCCTTGCCACCGAGCACGAGCTCAAGGAGCTGCGTGTCATCCGCGACCTGAACGCGCGCCACCCCATCGACCTCGTGCCGACCTTCATGGGCGCGCACCTCGTCCCCGCCGAGTACAAGCAGGACCGCGAGGCCTACGTGCGCCTCGTCTGTGAGGAGATGCT
>JAILRK010000163.1 GCA_024698225.1 Oscillospiraceae bacterium
AACGCCCTGCGCCTGTGCATAGCGGAAGAGAATCGTCGCAAGCTGTTCGCGGCTGAGCCGGTCATCCGGAGCGAAAGCCCCCGTGCTGTAGCCATGGACAACGCCGTTTTCTGCTGCCCAGCGCACCGCTTCTGTGTACCACTTGTTCTCCGGCACGTCCGAAAACGCCAGCGCTTCATCAGATGCAGGCTTGCCTGCCATGCGATGGAGCACGGTTACGAGCATGGCGCGGCTTGTCGCGTCCTCCGGATGGAAGAATCCGTCGTCCCCGCCGTTCATCACGCCGTTCTCCAGCGCCCAGTGCACGCCGTCGTGATACCAAAGCGCGCTGTTCAGGTCGGCAAAGGCGCTCAGGGGGCAGCTCTGGTCTCCGGGGCAGGGCTGCGGCGCAAAGACTGCCGACACACGGACGGTGCCACGGGGCATCGTGAAGCTGTAGACACCGTCGCCGTGCGGGTTGAGCGTTATCTCAGTTCCGGTTTTGTCCGTAACGGCAAGGGACTTGAGCGTGTAGTCCGCCTCCGGCGTCACCGTGAGCGTCACGGTGTCGCCCTCGGATGCAGTCGCATCGCTGACGGCAACGGTTCCGTGCTCCACCGTCGACAGCGTGACGGTTTCCGTTTTTGCAGCGCTGCCGCCTGTGCTTCCGCCCGCGCCGCCGCTCTTGCTCCAGCCGATGGCGAAGGGCGAAAGGCTTGTCACAGTGAAGCGAAGCTCGGTTTCTGTTTTTGTAGAGGCAAGCTGCTCCGTCTCCCCCACAGTATGTCCGTTCATCTCCACCGTGAACATGTGAATCACGGTATAGGTGCAGGTCTTGTCCGCGCCCTCGCCAAGGTCGGTGTACGGAATGGAGACGGTAACGCCATCGACGGGGAAGTTATCCTTCGTGACGGGGAGCCACGTACTCCCATCCGTGGTGTACTGCAGGACGATGTCAAAGAACGTGATCTGCTCGGAAAGCACGCGGCTGTTCATTTTGCGTACCTCGGCACGCAGCGCGGTCTTGAGTGACTCAGGCGAGTCATACGTCTCCTGCAGGACGTCCGGCACCTCGGTCAGTTCCTTCCGCTCGGTCTGCATCTGCAGTGCCTCCGCGTCCAAAACGATGTTCTCCGTCACCTGTTCCACGGTGACCGTGTAGCTGCCGTCCCCGTTTTTCACGATGGTCACGCGCTCGGTCGGCTGGGTCACCTCAAGCTTGGTCAGGGAATACCCTTCCAACGGCGCTACGGTAAAGCTGACACTGCCGCGGTCGCGGACATGGGTGTTATCGCCATACTCCGGCTCGCTGCGCTCAACGTTGGTCACCGTATAGCCCGTTCCGCTTCCGGGGACAGCCCAGAGCTTCAGCGGTTCATACTGCAGCGCGACGGTGGTGTTTTCGCTCAGGTTCTCCATCGTGAGGCTGTTGGACAGGTTTGACTGCTCCGTGCCGTTGACCGTCCAGCTCTTCACCATATACCCGGTATCAGGCGTGGCGGAAAGCGTTACGTTCTTCCCCTTCTCCACGTTCACGCCGTCGGCGGCGTCGATGACCTGGAGGTCTTCGCCGTAGCCTGCCCTGGTGGTCAGTGCACCGTGTTCGCCGCAGTCTGTCCGCAAGGTGACGAACTGGCTTGCGGCAAAGTCCGCGCCCACGCTGCAGTCCGCCGTCACGTCGGCAAGGTCAAGGGTCAGGCTGTCGTTGCCCAGGTCCTCGCCGTCCAGCGTCCAGGCGGTGAGATAGTGGTTCTCGTCGGGCAGCGCGGTGAAGTGCACGCTGTCGTGGCGGCTGACGGTCAGTGTGTCTTCAGCAAGTGCAGTCTCCACACCGTTGACCTGCGCCGTAACGCTGCCCATGCCGGTGGCGACAACCGTGACGGTATACGTCGGAATCGGTTCAAAGGCGACGTAGACGCTCAGCGGCGCCGTAAGGCTCTCGATGCTGTAGACGGTTTGCTCTGCTGCGGTTTCGGGAATCGTCGCCGTTCCCTCTGCGTCACTGTACCAGCCCTTCACCTGCCGGCCCTCCGCCGCTGTGGCGGTGAAGCGCAGACTGCTGCCAGCATTGACCGAGGCAGGACTATCGCCCAGTGCCTTGCTGCCTGCTTTGGCGCTCAGCGTGCCTTCCCCGCCGTCAACAACGCCATAGGTCACGGCATAGCGCACAAGGTCCAGTTCATAGCTCGCCGCTACTGTGACAGGTTCCGTGACGGTCAGGCTCAGGGTCTCGCTCTCCTCGTCACGCTTCGTTCCGTTCACGGACCAGCCCTCAAACGCATAGCCCGTGGTTGCTGCGGGTACGGCCGTGAAGATGACCTCGCTGTCGCCCGTCACCTCGCTGCCGTCGGCAAGCGCTGTGCCGCCCAACGTAGCGGTGACTGTGCCGTTGGTCGCAGCAAAGGAAACGGCATAGGAGCAGCGAATGACCCGAACCATGACCTCCGCACCAACGTCGGTCGTCACAGGCAGGACAAACGCATCGCTCGCATCGGTCTCCTGCCGCGCACCATTGACGTACCAGCCCTCGATTTCATAACCGTCCGCAAGCGCGGAGACGCTGAAGGTGATGCTGCCTGAGGTGGCAGGCTTACTGCCACTGGTAAAGGGCTGCTCCGTGCCGCCCTTGGGTGTGAACACCGCGCTCAGCTCCGCCATGTCGCTCACACCGGCGGGGTCAAACCCGTAGCTCACTTCCTCGCCAATCTGCTCGAACTGCACGCGAACGCTCTGGGGGCTTTGGGTATCTGCCGTGATGGTCAGCTCCGGCGCCGCCGCCTGCTCCGTCTCGTTCACAATCCATTTTGCGACCTTATACCCGCTCTCGGGTACAGCGGCAAAGGTCACGACGGAATCGCGATAGACGCTCTCGCTGCCGTCACTGTCCGCTTCAACGGCGTAGGCAACCATATTCCTGCGCGTCACGCTTGCGGTGAGCGTGCCGTCCAGTCCGGTGGTGTCGTCCTCCGGCGTCTTGTCCGTCACCGCATACGTAACGTCAACCGTGGGAATGGCACTCCAGGTCGGCGCAATCGTCTGGTCGGACAGCACGCCCTGAATGGTGTAGGTATAGTCGTCGCTGTCGGGAACCGCGGTCCACGCGGCGTCCGGGTCGCTGAGCTCATACCCCTTGTCCGGGCTCAGCGTCACGGAAACGTCGGTGCCATAGTCCACGTAGTCGCCGCTCACGAGGGTCTTTTCCGCCTCGTCCGCAGTCCCGTTTGCCGTTACCGTGCCATACAGCCCCTCCACGATGGTCACGACGGGCTTTGCCAGGAATGCGCCGGTCACCGTAACGTCCGCGTTCACGGCGTCAAGCTGCTTTGTAATCTCCCCGTTGGCGCGCGCTTCGTTGACTGCCGCGTTCTGGATGTTGTCCACCACATACCCGTCGTTCGGTGTCGCCGTGACTGTCAGCGCGGTATTGACGTCCACATAGTCGCCGCTGCTGAGTTCTGTCTCCGCGGCGCCGTTTTGCGTCCCGCTGACACACAGCGTGCCGCCGGTAAGCGACGTGATGCTGACGACGGGCTTTTTCGCCACGGTGACAGTGACGGTGGTATTCTCATTCAAGCTGGCAATGGTCGCCTTTTTGCTGTCGCTGTCGTCCTCAGCGGCGTTTTCCCAGCCTGTCACGTACAGATTGTCATCCAGGGTCAGGACGAAATCCACCTGCATATAGCCGCTCTGCTGCTCGCCGGAGGTCAACGGCGCAGCGCCGGAGAAGGCCGCAAGCGTGGCGTTTGCGCCATCGGGCAGCCCCGCAACGCCAAAGCTGAGCGTGTAACGCATCGCCGTGGTGACGATGGCGCGGACGGTCGTGTCTGCACCGAGATTGTAGAGCATCAGCGTGCTCTGTCCGCCCGAGCCCTTCACCGTGGTAAAGGTGACGCCATCGGTGCTGAGCTGCCACTCCTTGACCATGTTGTTGTCTGCATTGGCGGGCGTCGCGGTAAAGCAGAGGTTGGACTTCTCGGGGACGGGCATTGTCGTTATGCTCTCTCCGGTGTCCGCATCGGTGATGGCGATGGCCGCAAGCGCGTTGTCCACCTCGCCGCTCTCATTGGCTGTCTGCACGGAAACGGTGTACGTCTTGGTCGACGCGGCAAAGGACACGTAAACCGTGTGCGCTTCGCTCACACCATCCAGCGTGAGCGTCTTCGCGGTGTAGTCGCTGCCGTCGGCGCGGGTGTACTTCACGTCGTCCACGGTCCAGTGGTCCACCACATAACCCTCTGCGGGAACGGCGGTAAAGGTGACGTCCGTTTCGTCGTTGACCTGCGCGCCGGAGGCAATGGGAAGCCCGGCGCCGAAGGTTGCCGACACAGAGCCGCTGTCCACGCCGCTGCTCACACCGTAGATGATTGTGTTGGTGTCGGATTGGAAGGAGACGAAGACGTTCAGCGGCTTTGCGTCATAGCTTTCCAGCGTCAGCGTTTGTCCGCCGTTGGTCAGGGCAAAGCCGGACGGAAGCGTATCGTCGGGTGCGTACCCCTCATTGTTGACGGTCCACTGCTCCACACTGTAGCCGCTTTCCGGAACGGCTGTGAAGATGAGCTTGGTGCCCTTCATCTGGCTGCTGCCGGAAACGAGGTTGTACTGCTGGTCGGAGTAGCGGCCGGCAATGCTGCCGTTCTCGCCGCAGGAATAGCTCACCGTGCCGCTGTCCGGTTTGACCACAAAGCTGTCGCTCTTGAGCGTGGCGGCGTAATTGTTTCGGAAGGCGGCGACGTCGTCCCCGGCGTCTGCGTCCGTCCGATACCCAAGCGTCACCGTATAGCGGCCCGCCTTCTGTTTATCAAAGTAGCCGCAGTTGACGGACAGAACCTTTTTCAGCGCAGCATCGCTCATGCCGTCAAGGCTGCTGCTGAGCGTCACGTCATTCGCGCTGACCGGCGTCACGCCGGAGTCCCAGGTGGGCGTAACCGTCACCGCGCTGGGCGTGACCGTCAGCACGGCGCTGCCGATGCGCTCACTCGCCGCGCCCTTTGCACCCGCATAGGCATAGAACGTGTAGACACCCGCATCCGGTTTTTCCAGCACAGCGATTGCCCCCGATTCCTCTCCGGAGCCCTGCACGCAGGTGTAAACCAGAGTCTTATCGTCAATTGTCGTGACGTCCGTCCAGTCTCCCACCGTCTCTGTCGTGCCGTCCACGGTGATGGTCCGCTGACGCAGCTTCGGCGTGATGCTGCCGCCATAGGCCGCGGAGCCGTTCAATTCCGTTTCTCCGGAGAGAAGGACCAGGCTGTATTCCGTGGCGGTCTTGGAATAGCTGCCCGCGGCGTCATACCAGCATACGGCAGGGGTTTCGCAGAAGTACGCCCCGCCGGAGCGCAGGTCCGCCTCGATGCGGTATTGTCCGACGGCGGGCGCGGTCCAGTTCACACTCGCGCCCGCGCTGCCATCCGTAACGGCAGAAACCGTCTGCACCGCGCCGGTGGAGACGTTCGTGATACGAAACTCCATGGACGTGTTCTTTGCCGTGCCGAACGACGCCTTCAGCGTCAGCTCGGTGCCGGAAACCGGCGTGTAGACGATGGTATCAACCGTCTTGTTCACCGTCTTCGTCAGCGCAATCAGCTTGCCCGGCTCAAAATCAGACAGCGCGCTTTCTCCGACTTTGTAGCTTGTCGTTCTGCCGGTCTCCGCAAAGGCGGTGACATCCGTTTCAACGCTGTCATACCAGTAGCCGCTGACGGCTCCGCCGTCCTCTCCGGCTTCCTGCCAGGTCTCACCGCGGCCGAGAATCAGCGGCGCGTCCCCAGCGGCAAGCTGATATAC
>JAILRK010000181.1 GCA_024698225.1 Oscillospiraceae bacterium
GCGGACATCCACCTCAGCGAGGGCGAATGCTGCCGCGTGTTCAAATCCGCCTACGGCTGCTCCATCTTCACCTATCTGGCGGACTATCGCCTGCAGAAGAGCATCCCGCTGCTGGCCGACCGCACGCTCTCCGTCACGCGCATTGCGGAGCTGTGCGGCTTCAACAGCCCCAGCTACTTCATCAAACGGTTCCGCGAAAAGGTGGGCATGAGCCCCCTGCAGTACCGCAGCAACGCGGGGCCCGCCGCCCTGTGACAGCAAGAAACAGCCGGACAGCCCCGAAAGGCTGTCCGGCTGTCTTCTTATTTTCTTTATGAATAGAGGTCCGTTCTCCGGTGGCGCAGCAGCGGAATCTGCGCGCGCACGCGCGCCGTCTCGGTGAGGTCGAGCGTGACGAACTGGAAGTCCGCGCCGGTGTCCAGCTTCGCAAGCACCGTTCCCCAGGGGTCGACGGCGATGCTGTGCCCATAGGAGTGATAGCTTGCCGAGGGGTCGAGCGCGGGCGCGGTGCCGAGCGCAAAGCACTGGTTGAACATTGCCTGTGCGCGGAACATCAGCTCCCAATGCCTCGGACCCGTGGTCATGTTGAACGCGGCGGGGACCAGCAGCAGCTCTGCCCCGCGCAGCACCATCTGCCGCGCCAGCTCCGGAAAGCGGAAATCGTAACAGATGCAAAGCCCCAGCCTGCCGAACTCCGTGTCAAACACGGTGATGCTGTCCCCCGCGCTCAGCGTGTCCGATTCGTGGAAGGACTGCCCGCCCTGCACGTCGATGTCGAACAGGTGCAGCTTGCGGTGCTTTGCCACCTGCCTGCCCGTGCGGTCAAACACCCGCGCCGTGTTGTAGATGCGCCCGTCCTCGGCGCGCTCGGGCATGGAGCCCGCGGAGAGCCAGAGCCCGTATTCCCGCGCCAGCGCGGCGCAGGCGCGCTGCGTCCCGCCGCCCTCCGGCTCTGCATAGCGCGGAAAGCAGGCGTTGTCATAGGGGCAGCAGAACATCTCCGGCAGCGCCAGCAGGTCGGCGCCGAGCGCCTTCGCCCTGCGGCAGCCCTGCTCCACGCTCTCCAGCGCGCGCTCCGTCTGCTCCGGCACCGTCATCTGCCACTGCAGGACGCGCAGCTGCGTTGTTTCCATGGGTCTTCCCTCCCCGTTTTTCTGTGTCGCTCCGTCCGCCTCAGCCCGCCAGAAACGCCGCGACGTAGTCCCGGTACGCCTCGGGCGCGACCAGAATGGATTCGGCATGTCCGGCGCCGGGAATCAGGTGCAGTTCGCTGCGCCCCTTCGTCCGCTGCGCCATGGCCTCCGAATTCTGCGGGAGAATAAAGTCGTCCTCCGCGCCGTGCAGGAAGAGAATCGGGACCGTGTTGTCGTCCAGCGCGTCGATGGGGCGCATGTCCTTCAGGGCGCAGTGGTAGCGCAGCCGGCCCGTGACGTCCGCAACGTCCACCAGAAACGGCGGCACGTGCGCCCTGCGGTAGGCCTCCTTGAGCACGCCCTCGATGTCGGAAAAGCCGCAGTCCGCCACCGCGAAATCCACCTCCGGCCGCTCGCGCAGGGCGGTGAGCGTCGTGGCGGCGCCAAGGGACTCCCCGTGCAGCCCAAGCACGGTGAGGTCCTCGTATCTGCTCCGCGTGTCCGCAATCAGGGCGTTCAGGTCCACGCTCTCGCGCTGGCCGTAGGTGGTGATGGCGGTCTCGTTTTCGCCGTGCCCGCGCAGGTCGTAAATGACGCAGTGGAACCCAAGCTCCAGATACATCGGCACGTATTTCAGCGAGCCCATGCGGTTGTCGGTGTAGCCGTGCGACAGGATGACGTACTGCGTGGTCGGCTTCGGGTTCTCCAGAAGCTCCACGTGCAGCACGTAGCCGTCATAACCGGTCACGGTATAGTCCGTCTTCCGAAGGTCCTCATAAAACGACGTGTCATAGTGCGCGCTCTGCCATGCGAATGCCTCCTCCAGCGTCTGTCGTTCGCCCGTCATGAAAAACGACGGCAGCCAGAAGGCAAAGGCAAGCAGCAAAAGCAGAAGAACGGCGAGCACAATCAGTATAATTGATTTTGTTTTTGACATTTTGTAATATCCTTTCCGCTTACACCAAGGCATTGAGCGTATCCAGATACGCGTCGACGTCGAAGCGCTCCAGAACGCTGTCCTTGCGCAGGTAGAGCGGATGGTGCGGGTGACCGCGCTTTGAGCGCTGCCCGGCGCAGAACCACGCCGCCCCGTACCGCTTTCCCAGCGCCGCCATGTCACGCAGGCAATCGGCGAGATAGCCACGCTTTTCAATGATTGCCCCCCATGCCGCCCAGACGGCGGGCCGGGTCCCGGCGGACTGCGCGAGCGCGTAGGAAAACGCCTTCATGTTTTCCCTGTGCAGCGCGGGGTTGCAGCTGCGCTCCATGTCGTCCGGTCTCGTTGCGCGCTGGGCATAGACGTTGAACATGAGAAAGCTGTCATAGCCATTGTGCAGGGCAATGCGCTCCACGGATTTGAGGGTGTTGTCCAGCGCCCCCGGCGCGGCGGTCGAGGGGTTGATGCCAATGCAAATCAGCGGCTTCTGCCCGCGTGTGCCGAGGATATAGCGGTACTCCGTGTAGCGGTTCGGAACGTACAGCCAGCGCCGGACGTCGTAGTCATCGTTCGGCTGCAGGGCGCGCTCCAGCGCGGTCTCAAAATCCGGGAGCGAAAGCTCCTCTGTCCGGCAGGTCGGTATGTGCATGCGGTTCCCTCCTGATGCAATTTCCCCGAAAAAAGAAAAATGCCGCGTTTTTTAACAGCGGCATTTTGGCACCCCCGACCCGATTTGAACGGGTGGCCTACCGCTTAGGAGGCGGTCGCTCTATCCAGCTGAGCTACGGGGGCAGATATGAACTTATCCTGTGGGGGACGGGTGGTCCGGCGTCGATGAGCTGCCCGCTCCATTCTGCGGGGCTGCGTCGGCTTATGCGATTTGCCTAAATATTCTAAAGCATAACACATCAAAATGTCAACATAAAAATCACAAAATCTCTTGAAAAGTTTGTCGCGCCGTCATATACTAACCAAGTTGAATAATCTGACATTTTGGAGTGATATTACAGATGCAGAACGAAAAACTGCGTAACGTGGCAATCATCGCCCACGTTGACCATGGCAAGACCACGCTGGTGGACGAGATGCTCAAGCAGGGCGGCGTGTACCGCGAGAACCAGGAGGTTGTGGACCGCGTGATGGATTCGGGCGACCTCGAACGCGAGCGCGGCATCACCATTCTCGCCAAGAACACCGCCATCCGCTACGGCGACACGAAAATCAACATCGTTGACACCCCGGGCCACGCGGACTTCGGCGGCGAGGTCGAGCGCATCCTCAAGATGGTCAACGGCGTCATCCTGCTGGTGGACGCCGCCGAGGGCCCGATGCCCCAGACCCGCTTTGTGCTCTCCCGCGCGCTGGAGCTGGGCCACCGCGTCATCGTGGTCGTCAACAAGATTGACCGTCCCGACCAGCGCGTGTACGAGGTCGTGGACGAGGTGCTGGAGCTGCTGATTGACCTCGACGCGACGGACGAGCAGTTGGACAGCCCGATGCTGTTCTGCTCCGGGCGCAACGGCACCGCCTCCACCTCCCCCGAGGTTCCGGGCACAAACCTCAAGCCGCTGTTCGACACCATCCTTGAGTACATTCCCGCGCCCGAGGCGGACGTGAACGCACCGTTCCAGATGCTGGTGTCCTCCATTGACTACAACGAGTTTGTCGGCCGCATGGCGATTGGCCGCATTGAGCGCGGCACGCTCCGCCAGAACCAGGAGATTGCGGTGTGCAACTACCACGACGCCGACGCCGCGCCCAAGAAGGCAAAGGCGGTCTCCCTCTACGAGTTCGAGGGGCTTGCCAAAAAGCCCGTCACCGAGTCCACCGCGGGCAACATCATCTGCCTGTCCGGCATCGGCGACGTCACCATTGGCGACACCATCTGCGCCCCCGACGCCGTCGAGCCGCTGCCCTTCGTCAAAATCAGCGCGCCGACCATGGAGATGACCTTCTCCATCAACGACTCTCCCTACGCCGGGCGCGACGGCAAATACGTCACCTCCCGCCAGCTGCGTGACCGTCTCTTCCGCGAAACGCTCAAGGACGTCTCCCTGCGCGTGACCGAGCTTGAGGGGGCGACGGACGCCTTCAACGTCGCCGGACGCGGCGAGATGTCGCTCTCCATCCTCATCGAGACGATGCGCCGCGAGGGCTACGAGTTCCAGGTCTCGCCGCCGCGCGTGCTGTATCAGGAGATTGACGGGCAGCGCTGCGAGCCGATTGAGCGTCTGGTCTGCGACGTGCCCTCCGACGCGGTGGGCGCCGTCATCGAGAAAATCGGTTCCCGCAAGGGCGACCTGGTCGAGATGACGCCTGTGGGCAGCCGCATGAAGATTGAGTTCCTCGTTCCCGCCCGCGGTCTGTTCGGCTATCGCAACGAGTTCCTCACCGACACCAAGGGCGAGGGCATCATGGCGTCCGTGTTCGACAGCTACGCCCCCTACAAGGGCGACCTCTCCCGCCGCAACACCGGCTCCCTCGTCTCCTTTGAGACGGGCGAGAGCGTCACCTACGGTCTGTTCAATGCGCAGGAGCGCGGCGCGCTGTTCATCGGCGCGGGCGTGCCCGTGTACGAGGGCATGGTCGTGGGCGTCAGCCCGAAGCAGGAGGACATCAGCGTCAACGTCTGCAAGAAGAAGCAGCTGACCAACATGCGCGCCTCCGGCAGCGACGAGGCGCTGCGCCTGGTGCCCCCGCGCCAACTGAGTCTGGAGCAGTGCCTGGAGTTCCTGGCCGACGACGAGCTGCTGGAGGTCACCCCCCACGCGCTGCGCATCCGCAAGACCATCCTCAACCACGAGCAGCGCATGAAGGCGCAGCACCGCCACGGCTGATGCGGCGCTACGCCCCACAACTTCACACCCGTCAAAAAAACGCTCCTTTGCGGCAGAACGCCGCAGAAGGAGCGTTTTTTCTGTTGTTTCGGGTCAGCGCAGGCAGATGTAGACCGTATACGCGGCGTAGATTGCCAGCATGACGCTGCCGCCAAGGCGGTAGAGCCGCTTTTTCACCATGCAGAAGACCCACACCAGCGCGGAGAAGGCGAGCAAAAAGGCGATGTCGGTCACGTTCTCCGGGATAAAGGCGATGGGGCTCAGCGTGGACGCCACGCCGAGTATCATCAGAATATTGAACACGTTGGAGCCGACCACGTTGCCGATGGCCATGTCCAGCTCGTTCTTCCGCGCCGCGATGACCGAGGTGACCAGCTCCGGCAGGCTGGTGCCCAGCGCCACAATCGTCAGGCCAATCAGGTTCTCGGACAGGCCGCAGAACGCCGCAATGGTCTTCGCGCCGTCAACGACCCAGTCGCCGCCGAGCTTTACCGCCGCCGCGCCGCCCACGATGAACAGAAGCGACAGGCCCATCGAGATTTCCCGGATTTCCTCGTCCTCCTCGTCCTGCGCCATGTCCATCGCCGCGTCCAGCGCCACGTCCTGCTCCGCGCGCCCCTCCGCGCGCCGCGCAATCAACGCCGAGCGAATCTGATAGGCGAGAAAGCCGAGAAACAGCGCCAGCAGGATGGCGCCGTCCGCACGGCTGAGCACCATGCCGTGGTAGCCCAACCCAAGCAGCAGCAGCGCGCAGGCGATGGTGAAGGGAAAGTCCTTTTTCAGCACCTCCCCGCTCACGTGCATCGGCGCCATCAGCGCGCTGGCGCCCAGCACCACCATCAGGTTGAAGATGTTGGAGCCGATGACGTTCGACACCGCCAGCGCGTTGCTGTTTGCCATCGACGCCGTGATGCTGACGGACAGCTCCGGCAGGCTGGTGCCCATTGCCACAATCGTCAGCCCGATGATCAGCGTGGGCACCCTCAGCTTCTTCGCCACCGACGAGCTGCCGTCCACAAAGTAGTCCGCGCCCTTGATGAGCAGGACGAAACCAAGCAGCAGAAACAAGACCGCTTTTCCCATTTCCAAAAAAATCATTCTCCTCTCGCCGCGCGCCCTCTGTGGATGCGCGGAATCTCCAATTGTTTTGCCCGCTTTGTGCGTCCATCACCCGAATTCGGCGGCAAGACGCTTGTGCATCGCCGGTGCAGGCGGTATAATGTCCCCATCATGCAACGCGGGCACGCAACCGTCGCCGCGCAAGGGAGGCTTTCATGAACATTCAGATTTTCGGCACAAAGAAGTGCTTTGACACCAAAAAGGCCGAGCGCTACTTCAAGGAGCGCCGCATCCGCTACCAGCTCATTGACCTGAAGGAAAAGGGCATGAGCCGCGGCGAGCTGCAGAGCGTCGCGCGCGCGGCGGGCGGACCGGACAGCCTGCTGGACCCCAACGCAAAGGACACGCAGACGCTTGCGCTGCTGCGCTATCTGCGCCCGGAGGACCGGCTGGACAAGCTGCTGGAAAACCAGCAGCTCCTGCGCACGCCGGTGGTGCGCAACGGCGCGCAGGCGACGGTGGGCTATGCCCCGGAGGTCTGGAAGACCTGGGCGTGAGCGCACCGCTCAGTCCTCATCCGCCCTCTTCGCATCGTCCGCCTCGTCCTCGTCCCGCATCCGGTACCCCACGCCGATTTCCGTGAAGATGTACTCCGGCGCGGCGGGGTTCTTCTCAAGCTTGCGGCGGATGTTCGCCATGTTGACGCGCAGGAGCTGGTTGTCCGCCTTCGCCTTGGGTCCCCAGATTTCGCGGATGATGGAGTCATAGGTCAGCACCTTGCCCGCGTACTTGCCCAGCAGTGCCACGATTTTGAACTCGTTGAGCGTCAGGTGCGCGTCCCTGCCGTCGATTAAGACGTGGTGCTTGTCATAGTCGATGGTCAGGCCGCCGACGCTGAACTGCCCGTCCTGCGCGATGCCGCCGTTTTTCAGCGGCGTGCGCGTGTGGCGGATTGCCGCGCGGATGCGCGCAAGCAGTTCGCTGGTGCCGAAGGGCTTTTCAATGTAATCGTCCGCGCCCGCGTCCAGCGCCTCCACCTTGTCGCGCTCGTGCGTGCGCGCCGACACGACGATGATCGGCATGTTCGACCACGCGCGCACCTCCCGCAGAATGTCCATGCCGTCCATGTCGGGCAGTCCCAAGTCAAGCAGAATCAGGTCAGGGCAGTGGGAGGAAATCATCGACCTCGCCTCCGCCCCGTCCTCTGCGATGAGCGTGTCGTAGTTGTTCGCGGAGAGAATGGTCGAAATAAAATGGCTGATGCTCTGCTCATCCTCAATAATCAGCACCTTGTCCTTCAGCTTCATACCGCGTCTCCCCCTCGTCGTTCCGTCCGTTTCCGTCTTCCTGCAGCGGCAGGGCAAAGCGGAAGCACGCCCCGCCCTCCGGGCGGTTTTCCGCCGTCACCGTGCCGCCATGCGCCTTGATGATGCCGCGGCAGACGGACAGCCCGATGCCCATGTTCTTCTTTCTGTCGCTTCTCCCGCGGTGCGCGGTGGCAAGCGCGTCAAACGCCGTTGCAAGGCGCTCCGGCGGCAGTCCGCAGCCGTTGTCGCTGACGGCGAAGCAGGCGGTGCTGCCCTCGCGCCCGACGTGGATGCGGATGCGCGACGCGCCGCCGTGGATGACGGCGTTCTCCATCAGGTTCAGCAGCACCTGCTGGATGAGCATGGCGTCCATCGGCACCATCAGCACCTCCTCCGGCGCTTCGAGCAGGACCTCCGTGTGCGGAAAGCGCTTGGCGAATTTGCGCGCCGCGGCGTCAATGATTTCCTCCGGCGCTTCATAGTCCTTCACGATTTCCCCCTCGCCGCCGTGCATGCGCGTGACGGAGAGGATGTTTTCCACCATGCGGATGAGCCACTGCGCGTCCTCGTTCACGTCGCGCAGCAGCGCGCGCTTCTGCTCCTCGCTCAGCGTGCCCGTGTCCTCCAGCACCGCCGCCGTGTTGCCCACGATTGAGGTCAGCGGGGTGCGGATGTCATGGGACATTGCCCGCAGCAGGTCGGCGCGGATGGCCTCGCGTTCGCCCTGCAGCCGCTCGCGCTCCTGCCGCTTAATCTGCGTCGTCATCGTGCTGACCACCACCGACACGGCAAGCAGCGTGACGAAGGTCAGCGGATAGCCGGTCATGAGAAAGTTGATTTCCCAGTAGGGAAAGGTGAACACATAGTTGACGCAGACCACGCCGAAAAACGAGGCGAGAATGCCCCAGACGTAGCCCTCCGTCCAGCGCGAGACGAAGACCACCGCCAGCACATACACAAAGCCAACGTAGCTCTCGCCCTCGGCAACGCGCATCATGAGGCTGCACAACAGCGTTGCCGCGCTCAGCAGCGCGGCCGTCAGCGCCGCGTCCCGCACGGGGCGCGAGACCCGAAACTCCTGCTTCATGGCAAACGAACCTCTCTCCACGGCGCTCTGCCCCATGGCAGGGCGCCGTATCTGTTTCAGCATAGTCCAACGGCGTGTAAAAAGCAAGACTACGCGCCGTTAAGAATGCGTGTAAATTTACCGGCAGGACTCACTGCGGCAGCTCCTGCGCACGGCGGAGCGCGGCATAGGCGCCGTTTTTCGCCATCAGCTCGTCGTGCGTGCCCTGCTCGACGATGTGCGCGCCCTCGACCACGGCGATGTGGTCGGCGCTGCGGATGGTGGAGAGCCGGTGGGCGATGATGATGCTCGTGCGGCCCTTGCTCAGCTCGTCCAGGCTGGACTGAATGCGCTGCTCGGTCACGCTGTCCAGCGCGCTGGTCGCCTCGTCAAGAATCAGCACCGGCGGGTTTTTGAGGAACACCCGCGCGATGGAGATGCGCTGCTTCTGCCCGCCGGAGAGCATGACGCCGCGCTCGCCGATGTAGGTGTCGTAACCGTCGGGCATCGCCATAATCTCGGCGTGAATCTGCGCGCGCACGGCGGCGCGGACGACCTCCTCGTCCGTGGCGTCGGGGCGGCCATAGCGGATG
>JAILRK010000196.1 GCA_024698225.1 Oscillospiraceae bacterium
CGTCATCGTCGGCATCTACGGCACGAACCCCGCCGGCGGCGGCTACCACTCCATCAGCCCGACGATCCTCGTCGCGCATGAGGACGCCAACATGGCGGTCGGCGGCGCGGGCATCGTCGGCGGCATGAACCCCAAGGGCTACGTCGACCTCGAAGAGGCGGAGAAGCTCATCGAGGCGCAGAAGAACCTCAAGGCGGACATCCCCGGCACCGTCGCCATCCACTACGGCGAGACCGGCTTCTTCCGCGAGGTGCAGGTGGACGAGGAGGGCATGCTCGACGCCATCCGCAAGTACATGGACTACCTGCCCGCCTACGACCCCGAGTTCTTCCGCGTGGACGAGCCCAAGGAGCCGCTGTTCGACCCGAACGACCTCTATTCCATCGTGCCGTTCAACCAGAAGCGCAGCTACGACATGTACGACGTCATGGCGCGCCTGCTCGACGGCTCGGAGTTCATGGAGTACAAGAAGGGCTACGGCCCCGAGATGATCACCGGCCTTGCCAAGATTGACGGTATGCTCGTCGGCGTCGTCGCCAACATGCAGGGCATGCTGCTCAACTACCCCGAGTACAAGATGGCGACCTACGGCAGCGCGATGGGCGTGGGCGGCAAGCTGTACCGCCAGGGCCTCATCAAGATGAACGAGTTCGTCACCCTCTGCGCCCGCGACCGCATCCCGATGCTGTGGATTCAGGACACCACCGGCATCGACGTCGGCAACGACGCCGAGCGCGCGGAGCTCCTCGGCCTCGGCCAGAGCCTGATTTACTCCATCCAGTCCAGCGGCCTGCCGATGATGGAAATCACGCTGCGCAAGGGCACCGCCGCCGCGCACTACGTCCTCGGCGGCCCGCAGGGCAACGCCAACAACGCCTTCTCCCTCGGCACGGCGACCACCGAAATCTACGTCATGCACGGCGAAACCGCGGCAACCGCGATGTACTCCCGCCGCCTGGTGAAGGAGCAGAAGGCCGGCAACGACCTGCAGCCCACCATCGACAAGATGAACAAGCTGATTCAGGAGTACAGCGACAAGTCCCGCCCGAAGTACTGCGCCAAGCTGGGCCTGTGCGACGAGATTGTCGACATGAACGACATGCGCCCCTACATCCAGGCGTTCGTCAACTCCTGCTACCAGAACCCGACGAGCATCTGCCCGTTCCACCAGATGCTGCTCCCGCGCGTCATCCGCGACTTCGACAACCTCTACGCGAAATAAGAACCACACCGAGCGGGCGGCGCGCTGCCGCCGCCCGCCCAAGGAGAGAATATGGCTATTTACACCATGGGCATCGACGTGGGCTCCACCGCGTCAAAATGCGTCATCCTGAAGGACGGCAAGGAGATTGTGGGCAAGTCCCTCGTCGCCGTCGGCACGGGCACCTCCGGCCCGCAGCGCGCCATTGAGGGCGTGCTGGCGGACGCGCAGATGAAGCGCGAGGAGATGGACTTCATTCTCGCCACCGGCTACGGCAGAAACTCGCTCGACGGGCTTGCCGACATGCAGATGAGCGAGCTGTCCTGCCACGCCAGGGGCGCGACCTTCCTGTTTCCGGAGGTGCGCACCGTCATCGACATCGGCGGACAGGACGTCAAGGTCATCGAGATTGAAAACGGCATGATGAAGAACTTCGTCATGAACGACAAGTGCGCCGCCGGCACGGGGCGCTTCCTTGACGTCATGGCGCGCGTGCTGGAGGTCAACACCCGCGACCTCGGCGACCTGGGCGACCGCGCCACCCGCGAGGTGGCAATCAGCTCCACCTGCACGGTCTTCGCCGAGAGCGAGGTCATCTCCCAGCTCGCCATGGGCACCGACAAGTGCGACATCATCGACGGCATCCACCGCTCCGTCGCCTCCCGCGTGGTCGGTCTTGCCCGCCGCGTCGGCGTGCGCGACCAGGTGGTCATGACCGGCGGCGTCGCCCAGAACCACGGCATCGTCAAGGCGCTGCAGCACCAGCTGCAGCACGAAATCCACCGCAGCCCGCTCACCCAGTACAACGGTGCGCTGGGTGCGGCGCTGTTCGCATATCAGAAGGCAAGCAAATAAACACGACGACTCTGAATAGGAGGAGATTATTATGGCCAAAGCAGTCAGCCCCGGCGTGCTCGCGCTGCGCAAGGTCGTGGACGACGTCTATGCGGACGCCCGCGAAGCAAAGGCGCAGGGTAAGCTCGTCGGTTGGTCCAGCTCCAAGTTCCCCTGCGAGCTGGCGGAGGCGTTCGACCTGAACGTCATGTACCCCGAAAACCAGGCAGCCGGCATCGCCGCCCAGCGCGACGGCGAGATTATGTGCCAGGCGGCGGAGGACCTGGGCTTCGACAACGACATCTGCGGCTACGCCCGCATCAGCCTCGCCTATGCGGCGGGCAAGCGCGCGTCCCGCAAGCTCGACCTCGAGACCGGCGAGTACGTCATCGACCCGAACAGCGGCAAGCCGCTCAAGGACGAGAACGGCAAGGTCGTCATCGACGAGGCGACCGGCAAGCCCAAGAAGGACCCCAAGACCATGAAGCCCTATATCGTCATCGACGATATCCACGAGATTGAGGCGCTGCCCGAGGGCCGCGAGAAGGAGCTGCGCCGCAACGCCATCCAGCCCTACAAGCAGATGCGCATCCCGCAGCCGGACTTCGTGCTCTGCTGCAACAACATCTGCAACTGCATGACCAAGTGGTATGAGAACATCGCGCGCATGTGCAACATCCCGCTGATCATGATTGACGTGCCGTACAACAACACCGTCGAGGTCAACGACGACTATGTTGCCTACATCCGCTCCCAGTTCGACAACGCCATCAAGGACCTCGAAAAGCTGACCGGAAAGAAGTTCGACGAGCAGAAGTTTGACGCGGCATGTAAGCACGCCAACCGCACCGCCCAGAACTGGCTGAAGGTCTGCGACTACCTGCAGTACAAGCCCGCGCCCATGAGCGGCTTCGACCTGTTCAACCACATGGCGGACGTCGTCACCGCCCGCGGCAAGAGCGCCGCTGCCGACGCGTTCGAGTTGCTCTCTCAGGACCTGGAGAAGAACATCCAGGAGGGCACCTCCACGCTGCCCTTCCCCGAGCAGTACCGCGTCATGTTCGAGGGCATCCCCTGCTGGCCCAAGCTGCCGAACCTGTTCAAGCCGCTCAAGGCGAACGGCGTGAACGTCACCGCCGTCGTCTACGCCCCCGCCTTCGGCTTCGTCTACAACAACTATGACGAGATGGTCAAGGCCTACTGCAAGGCGCCCAACAGCGTGTGCATCGAGCAGGGCGTCGATTGGCGCGAGGGCATCTGCAAGGCGAACAAGGTGGACGGCGTGCTGGTCCACTACAACCGCTCCTGCAAGCCCTGGTCCGGCTACATGGCGGAGATGCAGCGCCGCTTTACGCGCGACCTCGGCATCCCCTGCGCCGGCTTCGACGGCGACCAGGCGGACCCGCGCAACTTCAACGAGGCGCAGTATGAAACCCGCGTGCAGGGCCTGGTCGAGGCCATGCAGGCGAACGCGAAGTAAGGGAGGGCGGAAAGAATGAGTATCGAATCTTTGGTTCAGGAATTTGCCGCTGTCGCCGCCAGTCCCAAGGCCCAGCTCAAGAAGTACAAGGACGCGGGCTACCAGTGCATCGGCGTGATGCCGTACTACGCGCCCGAGGAGCTGGTCGCCGCCGCGGGCATGGTGCCCTTCGGCATGTGGGGCAGCAACAAGAAGACCATCTCCAAGGCGAAGGAGTACTGCGCCACCTTCTACTGCACGATTGCGCAGATTGACCTCGAGATGCTGCTCGACGGCACCTGCGACCTGCTCGACGGCGTCATCACCCCCGCCATCTGCGACACGCTGCGCCCGATGACGCAGAACATCCGCGTGGCGATGGGCGAGAAGCTGCCCACCATCTTCCTCGCGCACCCGCAGTTCCGCCGCCCGGCCTTCGGCCTGGAGTTCTGCCGCGCGCAGTACACCCACGTCAAGACCGAGCTGGAGAAAATCCGCGGCAAGGAGATTACCGACGAGGAAATCCGCGAGGCCATCAAGGTCTACAACAAGTCCCGCGCGGCGCGCCGCGCCTTCGTGAAGCTCGCCAGCGAGCATTGCGACGTCATCGACCCCATTGGGCGCAGCGCCGTGCTCAAGAGCGCGTGGTTCATGCGCAAGGAGGAGCACACCGAGAAGCTGCTTGCCCTCAATGCCGAGCTTGAGAAGCTGCCCGCCGCCAAGTGGAACGGCGTGAAGATTGTCACCTCCGGCATCGTGGTGGATTCCCCGGCGCTGCTGAAGGTGCTCAAGGACAACCACGTCGCCATCGCGGCGGACGACGTTGCCCACGAGTCCCGCCCCATCCGCGTGGACGCCAGCGAAGAGGGCGACCCGATGATGGCGCTGTGCCAGCAGTTCGCCGACCAGGACTTCGACGTCCTGCTCTACGACGAGGCGAGCGAGCAGAACCGCCGCGGCGAGTTCGTGGCGAAGCTGGTGGAGGAGTCCGGCGCACAGGGTCTGGTGCTGTTCATGCAGCAGTTCTGCGACCCCGAGGAGATGGAGTATCCCTACCTCAAGAAGGCGCTCGACGCGCACGGCATCCCCTTCATCAAGCTGGGCGTCGACCAGCAGATGCGTGACTTCGGTCAGGCCGCCACTGCCATTCAGGCGTTTGTGGACGTGCTGGCAATGCAGTGACCCAATGCAAATCGCATAAAAGATAGAGAGGTGAAAAGCAAAGCATGGCAGAGTACAGTAAGCTGTTTGTCGTTCTGTTCGGAATCGGCGTTGTGTTCTTCGGACTCATCTGTATCATCGTTCTGACGACGATTATGGGCAAGATCATGGTCGCCACGACAAAAGCCCCCGCCCCCGCACCCGCCCCAACGCCCGCAGTCACACCCAGTGCTCCGGCACCCGCTGCAGCTCCCGCCGGAATCGCGCCGGAGATTGTCGCGGTCATCACGGCGGTGCTGTCTGAGGACCCGAGCATTTCGTCCCGCGGCGTCAACATCACATCCATCAAAAAATTATAATTAGAGGAGAAAATCACAATGGTTAAGCAGTACAACGTCACCGTCAACGGCACCGTTTACGAGGTCACAGTCGAGTCTGCCGGCAGCGCCCGCGGCGGTTATGCCGCCCCGCGTCC
>JAILRK010000173.1 GCA_024698225.1 Oscillospiraceae bacterium
CTGCGCGGCTTCTGCGTGTACTGGACCGGCGCGTGCGTCAGCTCGTGCGGCGTCGCCGCCACGTCGTTGGCGCGGTGCGCGTCGTACTGCAGCTGCGGCAGCGTGCGGATGATGTTGCGGCAGCTCGGAAAGAAGCGCAGCCGCGGGCGCCGGACGCCGTCCGCGTCCTCGCGCGGCTTCAGCCACTCCTTCACCGCCAGCCAGCCGTCCACGCGGTCGTTGCTCGTTTTGCTCAGGTAGACGCCGTGCTCGGCGAAGATGTCCGCCACGCTCCGGCCCGTCTCCTGCCGCGCGTTCCACAGGTCCGGCGGCGCGAGATACGCCGTGATGCGCCGGTCCGCCGCCAGCGCCTTCACGCGCTCCGCCGCCTCGCTGACAATCAGGCCCTCGTGCCCCTCGCCGAGGTCGCGGCCCTCGTACACCTCGCCGAGGTCGCGGCCCTCGTACACCTCGCCCACGACCCAGGCGCGGCGCAGGTGGTCCACGCCGATGAGCAGCGCGGCGAGCATGTCCAGCCCGTAGTCCAGCGTGACGTACCAGCGCCAGCCCTCCGGCGGCTCGAAGGCGGCGCAGACGTGCTGCGCGCGGTCCCACTCGGTGAAGTACTGCCCGGCGAACACGTCCCAGCTCCCGTCGCGCCACGCCTCGCGCAGCCCGTGGGGCAGGTTGTCCAGCCGCCGGACGTAGTCCGGGTCCTTCTCCACCAAAATCAGGTTGTCCGTCACCCTGGCGGGGATGAACACGTAGTCCTCCGGGCGCTCGCCGCCGCGATAGTCGCGGTCGATGAACAGCCGCTTGACCCAGGCGTGGCCCACGCCGCCGGGGTTGCACGTCAGGTACATGCGCTTGGGAAAGTCGTTCGCGCCGCGCAGGCAGGCGGTCAGCGTGGCGTACTGGTACTCGGTGAAGTGCGTTGCCTCGTCCATGAAAATCACGTCGTACTCCTGCCCCTGATACTGCTCGGCGTCGCCCTCGTCGTCGCAGTAGCCGAAGGCAATCAGGCTGCCGTTGGGAAACTCGAAGGTCTTGTCCGTGGCGCGGTACTCCGCCACGCCGCGCAGCAGCCGCCGCAGCGGGCGGATGTGGTTCTCGCGCAGCTCGGTGAGCGTGCGGCGCAGAATCAGCATCCGGATGCCCGGATAGCGCACCGCCATCAGCACGCTTTTGTGCTGCACGCACCAGCTCTTCCCGCCGCCGCGCGCCCCGCCGTAGCAGACAAAGCGCTCCCGCGCGGCGAAAAACAGCTCCTGGCGCGGCTGGGGCGGCGGCAGCACAAGCTCAGTCGCCACGCTCGCCCACCCGCTCCGCAAGCGTCAGCACCACGCGGTTGCCGTCCACGTCCGCCGCGCGGATGGGCGCGTCCAGCCCCAGCAGCTTGCCGACCTGGTCCAGCGCGCTCAGCGCGCCCTTGGCGTCAAAGGACTTCGGGTCCTCCAGCATGCACCGGTGGTAGACCTCCAGATACTCGCGCAGCAGGTCGTCCTGCGTCATCGCCGCGCCCTTTTTCTTTCTCGCCGCCATGCAATCCCCCCTTTCTCCGCCGACTGTCCCCCGCGCCGCCTCTCAAAGTAACTTGGCAAGTCATATTTCGGGCGCAATGCCGCCCCATACGACCGCCCCCACAGGTGCGCAGCCCCTCCCACCGCATCGGCGTTGGTAACTTATCAAGTTGCCGTTAGTCTAACATACGTTCGATAACTTGTCAAGTCATTTTTTCTTGCTTTTTTCCGGGTTTTTTGATATGATGGCGGCAACGTTGAAAGGAGGGCTGCGTCATGACGCTGGGTGAGCGCATCCGTGCCGCGCGCGAGGCGCTGAAGCTGACACAGGAGGAGCTGGGCGCGCTGTGCAACACGACGAAGCAGACGATTTTCAAATATGAGACGGGCATCGTGACCAACGTCCCGCTCGACCGGCTGACGCTGCTGAGCGAGACGCTGGGCGTGACGCCCGCGTACCTGCTGGGCTGGACGACGGACGCGCCCTCCGCCCTGCCGGACCGGCTCGCCGCGCCGTTCGGGAAGCTCAACGACGCGGGGCAGGACCTGGTCATCGACTACGCGGAGGAGCTTGCGGCGTCGGGCGACTACGCGCGCACGGGCGCGGCGCGCGTCGTCCCCTTCCCGCGCGCGAAGCGCCGCAGCGACGGCTTCGTGGAGCTGAAGGTCTACGACCAGCCCGCCGCCGCGGGGCTTGGCAACTACATCGACGCCCCGGACTACGCCGTGGAGCAGTACCCCGCCGGCCTCGCCCCGGAGGGCGCGGCGTTCGGCGTGCGCATCTCGGGCAACTCGATGGAGCCGCAGATTCCCAACGGCTGCACGGTCTTCGTGCGCCCCATGCCCGCCGTCGAGCCGGGGGACGTCGGCATCTTCGTCTACGACGGGCAGGCGTACTGCAAGCAGCTCATCACCGACCGGCGCGCCCGCCGCGCGCTGCTGCGCTCGTTCAACCCCGCCTACGCCGACATCCAAATCGCCGACGAAACCCGCCTGCGCACCCTCGGCAAGGTGCTCGGCCACTATCCGACGGACTGAACAAGTTCTTTTGAAACGCAAAAAACCAGCCCCTTGGCTGGTTTTTTGTCAATGGGGACGGTTCTGTTTGACAAAGTTTTTCGCTGCTTGTGCGGGGAAGGGCTTCGCGCTGCGGCGCGACCTACTTTCCCCGCGGCGGGAAAGTAGGCAAAGCGCCGCCAAAACCGCACGGTTTTGGAATCCCTTGGAGACGCGTGGGGCTGATTTTCTGATTTTGCCGTTGCCGCGCGTCATACGATACGCTGTTTCCTGTGTGCTGTATTGACACTGCAACGTGCCGCCTCCTCGGCGGCGCAACCGCGTACCGATTTTGCCGATGCCTGCCACGGAGCTTGGGATACCAATACGGGATAAAACCTGACAAATCCCATCGCTGTTCCGACGGTTCTCCTGTCGAACGAGGAACGCGCTTGTGCGAGATGAAGGGCGGGGCGGCGGGGAGCCGCGGACGAGGGAAGTCAGTGCGGCTTACGAAAACAGCGTTTCGTATGTTCGTTGCATCCGCAAGTCCGCAGAACCGTGCTCACCCGAAAGGATTCTGAAACCTTGGTTTCAGCGGCGCTTTGCATCCTTTGCCGCCGTGGGCAAAGGAAGTCGCGCCGAAGCGCGAAACAACCCCCTCAGAAAAGCCGTCATGTTACTATGTTTTTCTCATAATCAGCGAAAAAACATCCGGGGCGACAGTTTCTGCCGTCCCGGATGCTTTTGCTTGGCGTCTGTTTTGCAACAGCCACTTGTCATGCCATACACAGCGCCA
>JAILRK010000176.1 GCA_024698225.1 Oscillospiraceae bacterium
TGCGCGCGCTGCTGCGCAGCTTTCCCGGCGCGATCATCAGCGTTTCGCACGATCGGCGCTACATCTCGGAGGTCTGCGGCACGGTCTATCGTCTCGACGGGAACGGGCTTACAAAACAGCAATAAAAAATCAGGCGCAGAAAGTCAGATGCCTTTTACTCGGCGAATACAAAAATACATTTATAATATATTCGATTAAGCAAAATACGCAAGAGATAATTGCCCTGTTGCAGCACAAAATTCGGTGCAGAGCCTTACGCGCCTCACAATATAAGGGGCTGTAGCAAAACAGCCGACGAAAAAAAGATACCGAGACGGCAGAAAACTGTCGCCTCGGCATCTTTTTTGTGGTAAAATGAAAGTGTGAAAAACATAATACCGCATAACCATTATGGCACATGCGAGCGGAATGTGCAACTAAAAATTGATGAAATTTTCGCGGAAAAGGTCATACCGGCAAACGACAGTGTGAGGCTCTTAGACAAAATCGTGGAGGAGATGGATTTACGCGCACTCATGAGAGCATATAGCTCACAAGGTCGTCCACCGGCAACAGCCCCGCGAACGATGCTCAAGGTGTTGCTGTACGCCATTATGGAGCACAATTTCACATCAAGGAAAATAAGCAGCGCCTGCCAGCGAGATATCAACTACATCTGGCTGTTAGATGGAGCGCCCGCGCCGAATCACTCTGAGATTGCCCGGTTTCGGAGCCAGCGCATGTCTAAATGTGCATATGAGATATTCAGCCAGCTGGTTGAGAAGCTGCATGAGATGGGCGAGATAGCGTATGAGCATCTGTTTGTGGATGGAACAAAGATTGAGGCAAATGCCAACAAGTACAGCTTTGTGTGGAAGAAGAGCACAAACAAGTACGAGGCTCGTCTGGATGCAAAGATTGAGAAGTTGTTGCCTGAGTTGGGTATAAAATACGGCATTGCAGCAGAGAACCTGGAAGATCTGATTGGTCAATTGGAGGCAAGGGTGACTTTTCCGTTTGTCCACGGCAGAGGGAAACGGAAAAGCGAACTGCAGCGGGATATCGAGCAATTACGCGCCATGAGCGAGCGCAAGCAGAAGTACATGTGTTACAATGAGACATTTCGTGGTCGGAACAGCTTTTCAAAGACGGATACGGACGCAACATTCATGCACATGAAAGAAGACCACATGCGTAACGCACAGCTCAAGCCCGGATACAACATTCAGTTTGGGGTTGAGGGCGAATACGTCACAGGAGTTCTGGTATCATCTGAACGAAGCGACCATCTGACTTTGATTCCGCTGTTGGAGCAGATGAAAGAACATGGTGTTGAGTATACCGATGTAACCGCAGACGCAGGTTACGAAAGCGAGGAGAACTACAGCTGGTTTGAGGAAGCTGAAAAGGAATGCTACATCAAGCCGCAGAATTACGAGCGCAGCAAGACGAAGAAATACAAGAGCAACATGGCATTGCGGGAGAACATGGCGTATGACACTGATCGCGACGAATACACCTGTCAGGCTGGACAAAAGCTTCGGGCAAAGCACATAGGCAAACGCAAAAGCAAAAGTGGCTTTGAGAGCGAAATCACGTATTACGAGTGCGACGATTGTTCCAACTGCCCGCACAAGAAGACCTGTACCAGATCAAAGGGCAACCGGCAGATTCGAGTTTCCAAACGGTTTATCGCACAGCGGGCGGCATCACTGGCGCGGATAACCAGTGAACAGGGCATCCTGCTACGAATGAACCGCTCCATCCAGTCCGAGGGGGCATTCGGCGTGGTCAAGCAGAATTATGGGTTTCGCCAATTCCTGCTGCGAGGAACCAAGAAGGTCCAGACGGAGATTTTGCTTGTGGCGATGGGGTACAATATTAACAAACTGCATGCCAAAATTCAGAAAAATCGCACCAAAACACAGTTATTCGCCAAGCTTCCTGCTTAGCGGCCAGTACATTTGAAAGAAAAACAACCAGATGCGTCATTTTTTTGACGTGTCTGGTTGATTATTCCTTTTATTCCGGATAAAATGACGCGTTTTCCACACTTTCTTTCAAAAACGAGGGGCTGTAGCAATTCTTGTTTTGCTACAGCCCCTTTGTTTTGTATGCGCTTGTTCGCTGTTCCGGCTCAGCCGCCGAGGTAGGCTTTGCGGACCTCGTCGGAGTGAATCAGCTCCTCGCCGGTGCCGGAGAGGGTGATTTTGCCGGTTTCGAGGACGTAGGCGCGGTCGGCGACGGAGAGCGCCATCTGGGCGTTCTGCTCGACGAGGAGAATGGTCGTGCCCGCCTTGTGCAGCGCCTTGATGATGGTGAAAATCTGCTCGACCAGAATGGGCGCGAGACCCATGGACGGCTCGTCGAGCATGAGCAGCTTCGGCTTGCTCATCAGCGCGCGGCCCATGGCGAGCATCTGCTGCTCGCCGCCGGAGAGTGTGCCAGCGACCTGGCGCTTGCGCTCCTTCAGGCGAGGGAACTGCTCGTACACGCGCTCGAGCGAGGCGTCAATTTCGCCCTTCGGGCGGGTGTACGCGCCCATTTCGAGGTTCTCCTCCACCGACATCTGCAGGAAGACGCGGCGGCCCTCCGGGACCTGCGCCAGCCCGTGCTGCACGAGGCGGTGGGCGGCAACGGCGCTGATGTTCTTCCCGTCAAAGGTAATCGCGCCGGTCTTGCTGCGCAGCAGGCCCGAGACGGTCTGCAGCGTGGTGGACTTGCCCGCGCCGTTCGCGCCGATGAGCGTGACAATCTCGCCCTCGTCCACGTGGAAGGAGACGTTCTTGATGGCGTGGATTGCGCCGTAGTAAACGTTGATGTCCTCAACCTTCAGCAGCTCAGCCATCGGTTTTCGCCTCCTTCTTTTTCTTCTTGTCCTTCTTGCCGAGGTACGCCTCGATGACGACGGGGTTGCTCTTAATCTCGTCGGGCGTGCCCTTGGCGATGACCTGCCCGAAGTTCAGCACGCAGATGCCCTCGCAGATGCCCATGACCAGATTCATGTCGTGCTCGATGAGCATGATGGCAATCTGGAACAGGTCGCGGATGCGCACGATGTTGTCCATCAGCTCCGCCGTCTCGGAGGGGTTCATGCCCGCCGCCGGCTCGTCGAGCAGCAGCAGGGAGGGGTTCGTCGCCAGCGCGCGCACGATCTCGAGGCGCCGCTGCGCGCCGTAAGGCAGGGAGCCCGCCTTCGCCTTCGCCAGGTCCTGCATCTCGAAAATCTTCAGCAGCTCCATGGCGCTCTCGTGGGCGTGCTTCTCCTCTTTCCAGTAGCGGGGCAGACGCAGCACGCCGCCCCACATGCCGTAGCCGATGTGGTTGTGCAGGCCGAGCTTGACGTTGTCCTCCACGGAGAGGTTGTTGAACAGGCGGATGTTCTGGAAGGTGCGCGCGATGCCCGCGCGGTTGATCTGCTCGGTGCTCATCTTCGAGGTGTCCGCACCGTCGAGCAATATGGTGCCGCGCGTGGGCTGATAGACCTTCGTGAGCAGGTTGAAGACCGTGGTCTTGCCCGCGCCGTTCGGTCCAATCAGGCCCGCAATCTCACTGCGGCCAATCATCAGGTTGAAGTCGTTCACGGCGGTCAGTCCGCCGAAGTCGATGCCAAGGTGGTGGCACTCGAGAATGGGGCTCTTGTCGGCGTCGCGGTCGGGCACGATGGCGCGGCTCTGCACCGGCACCATCTTGGTGGCAACGCGTTTCTTTTTCAGCTCGCTCATGACTTGGCGCCTCCCTTCCTGCCGCGGCGCAGCTGCGCGGTGAACGTGCGGATGGTCGGATTGTTGCGAATCAGCATGACGAGAATCAGCACGATGGCGTAGACCAGCATGCGGAAGTCCGCAAACTGGCGCAGCGCCTCGGGCAGAACCGTCAGCGCCGCGGCGGCGACGATGCTGCCCATCATGTTGCCGAGACCGCCGAGCACCACGAACACCAGCACGAGAATCGAGGTGTTGAAATCGAACTTGTTGGCGACGATGGTGGAGAAGTTCAGCGCGAACAGCGCGCCCGCCGCGCCCGCCATGGCGGCGGAGGTGACAAACGCCATCATCTTATACTTCGTGATGGGGATGCCGACGCTCTCGGCGGCGATGCGGTTGTCGCGGATGGCCATAATCGCGCGGCCCGCGCGGCTGTTGACCAGGTTGAAAATGATGATCAGGCAGACCATGATGAGCGCGAAGCCCGTGGCAAAGTTGGCAATCTTCTGGATGCCGCCGATGCCCATCGGCCCGCCGATGATCGGCTTGACGCCCTCGTCCAGGTTCAGCGTGTTGTTCAGAAGGCTGACGTGGAGGCCGTGGCTGTCCAGCCCGAGATAGAGGTTGTTGAAAATGCTCTTGATGATCTCACCGAACGCCAGCGTGACGATGGCGAGATAGTCGCCGTTGAGGCGCAGCACCGGGATGCCGACGAGGAAGCCGACGACGGCGGCAAACAGCGCGCCGACCAGCAGCGCGGCGATGAGGCGCAGCTCCTTCGAGGCGACGACGTTCTGCAGCGACACCGCCGTGGTCACGCCCATGAACGCGCCAACGCTCATGAAGCCCGCGTGCCCGAGCGACAGCTCGCCGAGGATGCCGACGGTCAGGTTCAGGGAGATTGCCATGACGACGTAGGCGCAGATGGGGACCAGCAGGCCCTTGAGCATGGAGGACATCGCGCCCGCGGCGGCAAGGCTCTGCAGCACGATGAAAGCGATAATGACCACCGCGTAGGTCATAAAGCTGCGGCGGGACGCCTTGGAAAGGTTCAGCTTGTTCATATCCGCCACCTCCTCAGACCTTCTCGCGCACGACCTTGCCCAGAAGGCCGGTCGGCTTCACCAGCAACACGACAATCAGCACGCCGAACACCACCGCGTCGGACAGCTGGGTGGAGATGTACGCCTTTGCCAGAATCTCGATGACGCCCAGCAGCAGCCCGCCCAGCAGCGCGCCGGGGATGGAGCCGATGCCGCCGAACACCGCGGCGGTGAACGCCTTGATGCCCGGCATGGAGCCGGTGGTCGGCACCAGCGTCGGGTACGCCGAGCAGAGCAGCACGCCCGCAATCGCGGCGAGGCCCGAGCCGATGGCGAAGGTGGCGGAGATGGTCGTGTTCACGTTGATGCCCATCAGACGCGCCGCGTCCTTGTCCTCGGACACCGCGCGCATCGCCTTGCCCAGCTTGCTGCTGTTGATGAAGACGGTCAGCACCGCCATGATGGCAAGACAGACGAGAATCGTGACCAGCGTGACGTAGCTCACGCGCAGCGCCCCGTCAAAAAACGCCATGCCCGTCTGGTCGGTGACCGTGCCGTCCGGCGCGGTGACCTTGCGGGCAAAGAAGTTGGGGAAGACCTTGGGGTTCGGGGTCCAGAGCAGCAGCGCCGCGTTCTGCAGGAAATAGCTCACGCCGATGGCGGTGATGAGCACCGCGAGGCTCGGCGCGGCGCGCAGGGGCGCATAGGCCAGCTTTTCGATGGTCATGCCCAGCAGCGTGCACACCACGACCGCCAGCAGCACGCCGACGAGCGGCGGCAGCGAAAAGCGGCTGACAGCAAAGAAGCAGATGTACGCGCCGACCATGATGACGTCGCCGTGGGCGAAGTTGAGCATCTTGGCAATGCCGTAGACCATGGTGTAACCCAGCGCGATGATTGCATAGATGCTGCCGAGGCTGACCCCGCTGATGAGGGAGTTGAGAAAGCTCATGTATTCTTACCTCTTCTACACACAATTGGAACGGTCGATGATACGGGCAAACGCGCATCGGAACAACGTCCGGGAAAAACGGGCATTGCTCCGACACGCGCTTATTCCCAAAGACCTCACGGGGCAGAACGCCCCGTGAGGTGAAAAGAGTCCGCTTGCCTGAAGCAATCAGTCGAGACCGACGTACGCGCCGTTCTGGATGATCATGCCCTTCGGGCTCTTGGTCACGGCGCCGTCCGTGCCCCAGGTCATGCCCTCGCCGGTCAGACCGTCGAAGGTCATGCTGGTGAACTGCGCAATCATGGCGGTGCAGATGTCCTCAGCGCTCATGTCGGCGGTGCACTTGGCGTTCTCAAGCGCCTGCTTGTAGGCGTAGACGCAGTCATAGGCGTCGGCGGCGAACTGGTTGGGGATGTCGCCGTACTTCTCCTGATAGCTCTTGACGAAGTTCTTGGTCATCTGGTCGTCGGAGTCCGCGTTGAACGGGGTCAGCAGCATGACGCCCTCGGCCAGGGAGGTGTCAAAGCCCTCGAGGGTGAGGATGCCGTCCATGCCGTCCACGCCGAACCAGATGGGGCTGTAGCCCGCCGCCTTCGCCTGCGCAAAAATCAGGGAAGCGGGGGTGTAGTACATGGGCAGGAAGACCAGCTCAGCGCCCTTGGCCTGCGCGTCGGCAATCTGGACGGAGAAGTCCGTGTCGGAGCCGTCGGCAAAGGTGGTGTCGCTGACGACCTCAAGGCCGAGGCCGGGGGCAGCCGCCATAAAGGTGTCGTAGATGCCCTTGGAGTACACGTCGTCGTTCTTCCAGATGACGGCGACCTTGCTCGCCAGCGCCTTGTCATGGATGTACTGCGCGGACGCGGAGCCCTGGTTGGGGTCGGTGAAGCACATCTGGAACTGGTTGTCCTTGCCCTCGATGACGGAGGTGGAGGAGCCGGACGGGGTGATGGCGAAGATGCGGTCGGCATAGGTCTCGGCAGAGGTCGCCACGCAGGGGGTGGAGGTGACGGAGCCGAGGGAAATCTGCATGCCCCAGTCCTTGAGCGTGTTGTACGCGTTGACCGCCTTCTCGGCGTCGTGCGCGTCGTCCTGGAAGTTCAGTTCAAACTGAACGTCGCCGCCGAGGGCGTTGATTTCGTTGACGGCGAGCTCCGCCGCGTTCTTGACGGCCATGCCGTAAATCGCAGCGCCGCCGGTCAGCGGGCCGGTGCCGCCAAGCTTGAAGACCTGCGCGCCGGAGGCGTCGGTCGTCGCGGGAGCGGTGGTGGTTTCGCTGCTCTGTTCCGCCGGAGCCTTGGTGCTCTCGCTCGAGCCGCCGCAGGCGACAAGGGCAAACACCATGACCAGCGCGAGCACAAGAGACAATGCTTTTTTCATGGTTCTTCTCCTTACTGTTGTTAAAATCATTTGGTTTCGTCCGCGTTTGCTTCGCAACGCGCCAGATTCCAAAATCTCATGTTATTTTGACACAGCCCTGTTCTTCTGTCAACTGTTGAGCAAACCAAATGCGTTTGTGCGCGTTTCGGCGCATTCTGGTGAAATCGCACAAAATATTAGTGTTACATGAGAATCTCTAATACTTGGCTGCCGTCCCGTCATGGAAAATACGCCGTTTCCGCGCTTTTTGGCTTGTTCCCGACCCCGATACCGTGCTATAATAAACGGACACTTTGCAGCGGGGCACCGCTGCGCACGACAGGGAGGGCGCGCCCATGCACATTGGGAACGTGGCAATCGACTCGCAGCTCTACCTTGCGCCGATGGCGGGCGTGACGGACGCGGCGTTCCGCCAGATTTGCCGCGAGCAGGGGGCGGGGCTGAGCTGCACGGAGCTGGTCAGCGCGAAGGCGCTGTGTTACGGCGACGAGAAGAGCAAGGCGCTGCTGCAGCTTGCGCCGAACGAGACGCCGGGCGTGGTGCAGATTTTCGGCAACGTGCCCGAGGAGATGGCGCGCGCGGCGCAGGTCGCCGTGGCGGTCTCGGGCGCGGCGCTGCTCGACATCAACATGGGCTGCCCCGTGCACAAGGTCGCCGCCCACGGCAGCGGTTCGGCGCTCATGCGCGATCCGGACAAGGCGGTCGCCATCGCGCATGAGCGCCGAACCGCTGCCGTGGGC
>JAILRK010000248.1 GCA_024698225.1 Oscillospiraceae bacterium
CCGAGGGAAATGGCGTCCAGCCCGGGCAGCTTGTCAATCAGCAGCCCGCACTCCAGCCCGCCGTGGGTGGCGCTGACCCTGCCCTCGCGCCCGGTCAGGTCGCGGTAGGCGGCAAGCACCAGCTCACGCAGAGGGCTCTCGCGCCGGTACGCCCAGCCGGGATAGTCGCCGCGCGTGCGCACGCTGCCGCCCGCGCTCTCGGCAAGCGTGCAGAGCAGGCGGCGCAGGCGCTCCTTCTGCGAGGCGGAGGAGGAGCGGACCGAGCAGGTGTAGTGCAGGCCGTCCGCCTCCAGCGCGATGACGCCGAGGTTGAGCGACGTGCGCACCAGCCCCGGGAAATCGAAGCTCATCTCCTGCACGCCCTGCGGCAGCAGGAACAGCGCGCGCAGCAGCCGCGCCGTGTCGGCTTCCGAAAGCGCCGTGTCGGCGTCGGCGCGCGTGCAGGTCAGCGTGAGGTCCGGCTCCGTGGCGGCGTACTCCTCGGCAAGGGTCGCTGCGAAGCCGCCGACAAAGGTCTCCAGCGCCGCCGCCTCGTCCTCCGCCACGGCGACGAGCGCCGTGCAGGCGCGGCAGATGACGTTGTCAAACTGCCCGCCGCGCACGTCGGCCAGCCGCAGGGACGGGCAGGCGTCGCGCGCCATGAACAGCGTGCGCGCAAGCAGATGCGCGGCGTTGGCACGCCCCTTGTCAATCTCCACGCCGGAGTGCCCGCCCAGCGCGCCGGAGAGCGCCACGGCATAGACGCGCCCGCCCTGCAGCGGCAGGCGCTGCGCGGGCAGCAGACTGTCCACGCGCACGCCGCCGGCGCAGGAGACGGTGAACTCCCCCTCGTCCTCGGAGTCGATGTTGATGAGCCGCCGCCCCCGCAGCACGGAGCAGTCCAGCGCCAGCGCGCCGTCCATACCCACCTCCTCGTCCACGGTGAACACCGCCTCGATGGGCGGGTGCGGCAGCGTCTCGTCGTCGAGGATGGCAAGTACCAGGGCAACGGCAATGCCGTCGTCCCCGCCGAGGGAGGTCTTGTCCGCCCAGACGAAGGCGCCGTCGGTCCTCAGGTCAATCGGCTCGCGCGCCATGTCCTTGGCGCAGTCCGCGGTCTTGGCGCAGACCATGTCCAGATGCCCCTGCAGGATGACCGGCTCGGCGTGCTCATAGCCCGGCGAGCCGTCCTTCCAGATGACCACGTTGTTCACGGCGTCCTGCACGCAGCGCAGGCCGCGCTGCGCGGCAAAGGCAGCGCACAGGTCGCTGATGGCCCCGGTGTTGCCGCTGCCGTGGGGCACGGCGCAGATGCGCTCAAACCATTCAAATACGTTTTTCGGCTCCAGGCCGGATAAAATGCCCATGTGATGCTCCTGTTCCGACGCGTGCGCGTCATGCTCTGTCTGTCAATACCTCCACCGCCTCGCGCAGCGTCGTCTCGCCGCCGGTGTTGCCGGGGAAGATGACGTAGGGCGTGCAGGGGAAACGGCTCTCCGCCCCGGTCTGCCAGACGGGGATGCCCGGGCGAATCTGACCCATGACCCGCGCGCGGCGCACGCCAAGCGCCTTGGTGCCGACGTCGCTGGAGGTGATGCCGCCCTTGGCGATGATGAACGCGGGCGTGACGCCGAGCCTTGCGACCAGGCTCTGCACGCCGTCGCTGATTTTCACGCTGCGCAGCAGCGCGCTCTCCTGCGTGTCGCCCGGCAGCGTCAGCAGGCTGCGGCAGGTGTAGCACACCGCCGTCCTGCCCGCGCGGATGATTTCCTCCTCGGCGCGGACGCAGCGCGCGACCTCGGCGGAGAGCGCCGCGTCGCCGTCGAGCACGGCGTCGGAGTTGAACGCCACCGGCGTCACGCAATCGAGCTTGAGCAGCGCGTGCAGCTGGGCGGTGGTCTTCTGCGTGTGACTGCCGACGACCACCAGACCGCCGAGCGCGGTCTCGCTGAGCACCATCTCCCGCCGCGTCAGCAGCGGGCGGTCGCTGACGCCGCCGAGCACCTTGACAAGCCCCGCCGCCGTGCGGAACAGGAAGCGCTTGCCCTTCGCCATCGCGCGGCAAAGCGCAATGCAGAACACCTTGAGGTCATACTCGTCCGCCGCGTTGAGGCAGACCCTCCCGAAGTGCTCCACCGCCATGAGCTGCGCCTCGATGCCGTCAAGGTCCATGGCGCGCAGGCGCTCCAGCGAGATGCAGGTCACGTCCTGCGCGCGGCAGGCCCCGCCGGTCTTTTCCTCGATGTAGTCCGGAATGGCGGAGTGCGCGTAGCCAAAGGTTTTGTCCCGGGCAAACTCCGTCTGCGCCGCGGGCACCAGCACATCGCCCTGACGGACGTAGTGCACGTTGCCGAGCGTGAAGCGCCCGCCCTCCCGGAAGTAGGGGCAGAGCACCTCGCCGTCCACGCGCAGCCCGCTGCGCTCCATGCCCTCGCGCAGCAGCTGCGTTTCAAGCGGGTAATGCCCGCGCAGCGTGGAGTCGCTGCGGGAGAGGAAGAGGTACGGCGTTCCGCTCTCCCGCGACACCGCCGCGACGGTCTCCGCAATGGCGCGGTGGGCGGCGGTGGTCTCCGCCACGGTCATGGCGCGGGAGTTGGTAAGGATGAAGAAGAGCCGGTTCTCCTCGGCAAAGCCCGCGCGGATGCTCTCGGGCGACCAGTCGGTGTAGACCGACACGTCGTGCACGGTCTGCACGCCGGTGGGGTCATCGTCGAGCACGACGAGCTTCGTCTTCATATTTGCCAGCTCCGCGGCGAGCAGCGCGTCGATTTTCGCCTCGTCCACGGGCGGCAGAGCATCCAGCACGGATGCGTCGAGTGTTTTCATAGGACACCTCATACCGATATTGCTTGAACAGCAGACAACGTCCGCTGTTCGCAGCCTCGTTCTTTGCCTGACAGCCCTGCCATTTTAGCGCATTTTCTTTCAAATTACAATAGCCTGCGGCGGGTATTCCCTTTTCCGCAGCGCGCGGTCCCGTTCACAGTTTGTTTTCCGCTTTCTAATCTTCTTCTGATGTTCGTCTGCTATGCTTTGCCCATCCAAAGCAAGAAAGGATGAGCGGACATGACGAACCGACAACTGTTTGCGCTGATTCCGGCGTATGAGCCGGACGCGCGGCTGACGGCGCTGGCAGAGCAGCTCGCGCGGCGCGCGTTCACGGTCGTAATCGTCGACGACGGGAGCAGCGCGTCCTGCGCGCCGGTCTTTGCGGCGGCGGAGCGCTGCGCGACGGTGCTGCACCACGCGGAGAACCGCGGCAAGGGCGCGGCGCTCAAAACCGGGCTTGCGTCCATCGCGTCGCAGGCATGCGCGCCCTATACCGTGGTCACGGTGGACGCGGACGGACAGCACCGCCTCGGCGACGTGTTGCGCGTGGTCACGGAGGCCTCGGCCCACACGGACAGCCTTGTGCTTGGCAGCCGCGGCTTTCAGGGCGACGTCCCGCTGCGCAGCAGGCTTGGCAACGCCGTCACGCGCCTGGTCTACCGCCTGTGCAGCGGCGCGCGCGTCTACGACACGCAGACGGGCCTTCGCGCGTTTTCCGACGCGCTGGTGCCGGAGCTGCTGGCGGTGGAGGGCGCACGCTACGAATACGAGATGAACGTGCTGATGGACTGCGCACGGCGGAAGCGCCCCATCCGTGAGGTACGCATTGAAACGGTGTACCTTGACGGCAACGCCTCGTCCCACTTTGACGCGCTGCGGGACTCCTGGCGCATCTACCGCAGCATCCTCCGCTTTTCCGCCGCGTCGCTGTGCGGCTTTGCCATCGACTACGTGCTCTTCTGTGCGCTCAGCGGCGCAACGGGTCTGATTGCCGCCTCGAACGTCGCGGCACGGCTTGTCAGCGCCGTGGTCAACTACTCGCTCAACCGGCGCATGGTCTTTCGCAGCGACGCGCCGATGCGGCGCTCGGCAGTGCAGTACGCGCTGCTGGCGGCGGTGATTCTGCTGTGCAACACCGCGCTGCTGGAGCTTTTGAGCCGTGCCGGCCTGGCGCTGTGGCTTGCAAAGCTTTTCACGGAGCTGACGCTGTTCTCCCTGAGCTATCTGGTGCAGAGCAAATGGATTTTCAGAAAGGAGCAAAAGCAATATGAAAAAGCATAAATGGACCCTGAGCTTCACCGCCTGTCTGTTGGCGTTCACCGTGTTCGTGTCGCTGGACACCTTCGTGCTCTCCAGCGCCTATCAGGAGGACGCCACACAGATGAACACGGCGATGTTTGACGACGTCGCCGCGGCGGCGGACGACAGCGCGACGGATGACGCGGACACGGCGTCAGAGAAGCGAAGCAAGCCGTCCGCGGACGACAGCGGGACGGACGAGGCGAACACGGCGTCGGAGGCCCAAAGCAAGCCGGCAACGGACAGGGACGCGAGCGCCGAGACGGCGCCGCAGGAAAACACCCAAACGCCGCCGACGGGCGGCAGCAGCGCGCCGGACAACGCGCAGACGCCCATGACGGACAGCACGCAGAACGCGCAGGGCAGCGCAGGCGCCGCGCCGTCCGGCAAGCGCAGCCGCCAGAGGAAAACCGTGGAGGACAGCACGGACGCGCAGGCGTCGTCCGACGCCGCGCAGGCGCAGGAGACCCCTGCCGTCGTCTCCACCGCGCGCAGCTATGAGGACGAAAACGTCCGCATCACGCTGACGGAGCAGCTTGTCAACGGCACGACGGTCTACGTTGCCGACGTGCAGCTCAGCTCGGCGGAGTATCTGAAAACCGCCTTTGCCAACGACACCTACGGCAAAAACGTCACGGCGACGACCTCCGCCATCGCGGCGGCGCACAATGCGATTCTTGCCGTCAACGGGGACTACTACGGCGCGCGGGAGCGCGGCTACGTCATCCGCAACGGCATCGTCTACCGCGACAGCGCCGACGACGCGGACGTGCTGTGCATCTACGCCGACGGCACGATGGAGGTCGTCGACCCCTCGACCGTCACGGCGCAGGAGCTGGTGGCGCGCGGCGTATGGCAGGCGTTTTCCTTCGGCCCCGCGCTGGTGGAGGACGGCACGCTCAGCGTCTCGCAGAACGACGAGGTCGGCAGAGCAAAAGCGAGCAACCCGCGCACCGCGCTGGGCATGATAGACCCGCTGCACTACGTGTTCGTGGTCAGCGACGGACGCACCGACGAGAGCGAGGGTCTGTCCCTCTACGAGCTGGCGGAGCTGCTGCGCTCGCTCGGCGTACAGACCGCCTACAACCTCGACGGCGGCGGCTCATCGAGCATGGTGTTTCAGGGCGAGCTCATCAACAACCCCACAACAACCGGCAACAGCATCAAAGAGAGAGGAGTGAGTGACATTGTTTACATTGGATGAACACAGAACGGCGCTTGCGAAAAGCGCGCTGGCGCAGCTCTGCGCCGCGGCGCTGTGCGCCATCTTCGGCGCGGTGTACGAGCGCTTCAGCCACGAGGTCTATTCCTACTACATGATTTACGCCTTTGCCATCCCCCTGATTCCCGGCGCGCTGGCGCAGCTGGCGCTGGCACTGCACGCGAAGGCCCTGCCGGGCCGCGTCTCGCTGTGGCTGTGGAACGCGGGCATCGCCACGCTGAGCGTCGGCTGCCTGCTCCGCGGTGCGCTGGACATCTACGGCACGACCAACCGCCTGCTTTGCGTCTACCCCATCGTCGGCGGGGTCCTGCTTGCCGCCGGACTGCTGCTCTACCGCCTTTTCAGCCGGAAGCCCCAGGCTTCCGGCGTTTCGGCGCTTCCGGACCGTGCGCTTGACGGCGCGCTGCGCACGCCGTATAATTGATACTGATTTCAAATCAAAATGATTGATTTGAAATCGCGCGTGCTTCGCACGCTCATGCCGCGCAGAGCGCGTCATGTCGTCTCATGCGATACCTACGCGCCTGCGGCGCTATCAAAATGCTTTTCAAGCATTTTGA
>JAILRK010000020.1 GCA_024698225.1 Oscillospiraceae bacterium
ACACAGAGAACGTCCCGAAAACCCGGAAAAATCAGGGTTTTCGGGACGTTCGATTGGTGCCGGTGACCGGACTCGAACCGGTACGCTGTCGCCAGCGGTGGATTTTGAGTCCACTACGTCTACCAATTCCATCACACCGGCGGAACGCAGACTATTATACGGGATAAGTCGGAGATTTGCAAGAGCAATTTTCATTGCATTTGCGCCAATCTGTGATATACTTCTGTTTGTATGACGAAACAAGGGGGGATTGGATGCGGCGGATACGCCTGATGCTGGCGCTGTGCGCGCTGGTGCTGCTCTCCGGCTGCGGCGCGTCCCCCATGAGCGAGACGCTGTACCGCCTGCCGAAGCTCCCGTGGGAGTATGAGGCGCTGGAGGCGAAGATTGACGAGCTGCTGGAGGACGGCGCGGAGTACGCCGCACCCACCTCGGGCAGCAACCTGCAAAGTGTGCAGATGGTCGACCTGGACGGCGACCGGGAGGAGGAGGCGATTGCCTTTTTCCGCCGCGCCGGAGACGAGCGCCCGCTCAAAATCTACATCTTTCGCGCCGCGGAGGACGGCTATGAGCAGTACTGCATGATTGAGGGCACCTCCAACTCGATTTACAGCGTCAACTACGTCGACCTGGACGGCGACGGCTGGCGCGAGATTCTGGCGGGCATCCGCGGCGAGCTGGACGTGCAGAACCTCTCGGTCTGGTCGGTGCGAACGGGCGAGCCGCGGCGGCTCCTGCTCACGGGCTACACGCGCTACGCCGCCCGGGACATGGACGGCAACGGGCAGCAGGAGCTGATTGTCCTGCGCAGCGACGAGGAGAACTACGCCGTGGCGGACCTCTACGCCTGGAACGGCACGGAGCTTGCGCTGCACGCGTCCCTGCACCTGAGCAAGACCGTTGCGGAGCTGAGCCGCCTGACCGCCGGCACGCTCTCCGACGGGACGACCGCGCTGTTCGTCACCTTCGTCACGCAGGACGGCGCCGCCGCGACGGACATCATGACCGTGGAGGAGGGCGTGCTGCGCAGCGTGAAGAAGAGCGCGGACGCCGGCAGCGCCTATCACTTCCTTGACCTCTATCCCAGCGACGTCAACGCCGACGGCGTAACCGAGGTGCCGGAGCCGATGCCGTTCGTGCAGACCGACCCCGAGGCGGGCGTGTATTACCGCGTGTGCTGGCGGCAGTACGACGGCTCGGGGGAGAGCACGGTGGTGCGCCAGACCTATCCGGATGCGCAGAGCGGCTGGAGCCTGACCCTGCCCGAGGGCTGGGACGAGCGCGTCAGCGTGTCGCGCCGCAGCGGGGCGGACGGCAACGCCGTGACCTTCTCTCTCGTCAACGGGGAGGAGACGGAGCCGTTTTTGACGATTTACACACTGACCGGCGACAACCGCTCGCAGCTTTCCATGCGCAGCGGGCGCATCCTGCTTGCGCGGCAGCCGGAGGTCTCCTATGCCGCGGAGCTGCACGGCGAGGGCCTGGGCATGATTGACGAAAAGACCCTGCGCGAGAGCTTTGCGCTCAGCGCGGCGGAGTGGACAACGGGTGAAAACTGACGACGGACGGGGAGAAAACGGGATGAAAAAGGTATTGGTTCTTGAGGATGAATCCAGCATCCGCGGCTTCATTGTCATCAATCTGGAGCGTGCGGGCTATGAGGTGGTCGAGGCGGAGAGCGGCGAGGAAGCGCTGGAGAAGCTTGCCGCCAATCCGGATACCCGCGCCGTGCTGCTGGACATCATGTTGCCCGGCATCGACGGCATCGAGGTCTGCCGCCGCATCCGCCTGTCGGACCCGCACATCGGCATCATCATGCTCTCGGCGCGCTCGCAGGAGATGGACAAGGTGACGGGGCTGATGTCCGGCGCGGACGACTACATGACAAAGCCCTTCTCCCCCGCGGAGCTGACCGCCCGCGTGGACGCGCTGCTGCGGCGCATGGGCGACGGCGCGGCGGCTGCCGAGCCAAAGCCGGAGGAGCTGGTGCAGCCGCCGTTTCGGCTCAACCAGACCAACCGCACGCTGGAGAAGAACGGCGAGCGCGTGAAGCTGACGCAGGTGGAGTACGCCATCGTCAAGCTCTTCATGGAGAACAAGGGCAAGGCGCTCTCCCGCGAGGAGATTCTGGACACGGTCTGGGGGCACGGCTACTTCGGCGAGCCGAAGATTGTGGACGTCAACGTGCGCCGCCTGCGCATCAAGCTGGAGGACGAGGCGCAGGACCCGAAATACATCCTCACCGTCTGGGGCTATGGCTACAAATGGAACGTCGAATGAGCATGCGGGGGTGCAAGCTATGAATCGGGACGCCGGCGTGCATTTCGCGCCCAGAGGCATTCGCAACACACTGCGCATCCGCGGCCTGCGCCAGCGCTGGCTCATCAGCGCTGCGCTGCCGGTGGTGGTGCTGGTGATGGCGGCGGTGGGTGTGTTCACCATCGCCTCCGCACAGTACTATTATGACAGCATGCTCTCCGGACTGGAGACGCGCGCGCGCGTCGAGGCGGACACCTTCACCGGCTACGGCGTGCGCAGCTACAGCGAGTACTACCGTCTTGCCTCCTATTCGGTGGAGACCTTCGAGGAAAAGGACGTGCTGGAGCTGCAGTTCATCAACACGAACGGCCGCGTGCAGGCGTCCTCCTACGGACTGACGGCGGGCAGCTCGCCGGGCACAAGCGACATCGAGCGCGCCATTGGCGGCGAGATGAGCTTTTTCCGCGGCGAGGACCCGCAGACCGGCGAGAACATCCTTGCCGTGTCCTGCCCGCTGCGCTTCGGCAGACGCATCATGGGCGTGCTGCGCTATGTGACAAGCCTGCGCGCCGTGGAGCATCAGGTTCTCATCAACTTTCTCATCGCCTCGGGACTTGCGCTGGCGGTGGTGGCGCTGATTCTGATTTCCAACGTGCTGTTCATCAACAGCGTGGTCGAGCCGGTTGCCGTCGTGTCCGACGCGGCGCGGCGCATCTCCGGCGGCAGCTACGGCATCCGCGTGGACAACCACTACAAGGACGAGCTGGGCGAGCTGGTGGACAACATCAATGACATGTCGCTGAAAATCTCGCAGGCGGAGCGCATCCAGCAGGAGTTCATCTCCTCCGTCTCCCACGAGCTGCGCACCCCGCTCACCGCCATCAACGGCTGGGCAGAGACGCTGGAGGTCGACCCCGTCGGCAAGCCGGAGCAGACGCGCCGCGGGCTTGCCATCATCGGCAAGGAGTCCCGCCGCCTTACCTCCATGGTCGAGGAGCTGCTGGACTTCACGAAGATACAGGACGGGCGCTTCACCCTGCGCATCGGCACGGTGGACCTCGTCTCCGAGCTGGAGGACACCATCTACACCTACCGGGAGCTGTTCCGGCAGGAGGGCATCGAGGTCAGCTATGACCCGGGCGAGGAGGACGTCCCGCCCATCGCCGCGGACGGCGAGCGCATGAAGCAGGTGTTCTCCAACGTCCTCGACAATGCGCGCAAGCACGGCGGCGCGGGCAAGCGCATCGACGTGTCCGTGTGCACGGAGGAGGACTGCGTGGTCATTCGCGTGCGTGACTACGGTCCGGGCATTCCCGCGGACGAACTGCCCTTTGTCAAGCAGAAGTTCTACAAGGGCTCGTCCAAGGCGCGCGGCAGCGGCATCGGTCTTGCGGTCTGCGATGAGATTGTGCGCCTGCACGGCGGGAGCTTTGACGTGAGCAACGCCAACGACGGGCACAGCGGCGCCGTGGTGCGCATCTCCGTCCCGATGTCCGTCGGGAACGAGGCGGAGTAAAGAATATCGAACAAGTGTTGCAATTTAGAAACAGGCGTGCTATAATCGGCACAGTAAGGAGTCAGGCATGGCAGAAGAACAGAACTGCGCGCCGAAGTTCCGCACGAGCATTGGCGGACAGGCGCTGATTGAAGGCATTTTGATGCGCGGACCGGGCAAGCAGGCGATCGTTGTCCGTTCGCCGGAGGGATTGGTCATCAAGGAGGAGAACATCAGGCTGACGCGGGACAAGTACCCGGTTTTGGGCTTGCCGCTGATTCGCGGCGCGGTGACGTTCATCGACTCGATGGTGCACGGCGTCAAGGCGTTGATGTTTTCGGCGGACTATTTCCCGGACGAGGACCTGGGGCAGCCGTCGAAGCTGGACCTCTGGATTGAGCGGCATTTCAGCGGGGAGGCGGCGCAGAAGCTGGTCACGACCCTTGCCGTCGTGCTTTCGCTGGGCATGACGATTCTGCTGTTTTTCCTGCTGCCGACCTTCCTCGCCGGGTTTGTCGACCCCTATATCAGCAGCGCGGCGCTGCACAACGTGGTGGAGTCCGCGCTCAAGCTGGTCATCTTTTTCGCGTATATGCTGCTGGTGTCAAAGCAGAAGGACATTCAGCGCGTGTTCCAGTACCACGGCGCGGAGCACAAGACCATCTTCTGCTATGAGGCGGGGCTGCCGCTGACGGTGGAAAACTGCCGCATCCAGAAGCGCTTTCATCCCCGCTGCGGCACCAGCTTCCTGTTTGTGGTGGTGGTCATCTCGATTCTGATTTCCAGCGTGGTGTTCAGCTTTGTCGAGTGGCGCAACCTGTGGGTGCGCTTTGCGCTGCACCTGCTGCTGCTCGTCCCCATCATCGGCGTGGCGTACGAGTTCAACCGCTATGTCGGCGGACACGACAATCCCGTCACGCGGTTTCTCTCACGCCCGGGACTCTGGCTGCAGAACTTCACGACCAACGAGCCGGACGACTCCATGCTGGAGGTTGCCATCAAGGCGATTGAACTGGTCATTCCGGAGGAGAAAGGGAAGGACGCTTGGTAATATGGCGACCACATATAATAATCTGTATTTGGATTTGCGCCGACGGTTCCGGGAGATGGGAGACCTTGAGCCGGGGCGCACCGCGCGGGAGCTGGTCTGCTCCGCGGCGGGCAAGACCAATGAGGAGTTCGTGCGCGACAGCCGCCTCTATGTCCCGCCGGAGACCGAGCGGGAGGCGAACGCGCTGGCGGAGCGCTACATCGGCGGCGAGCCGGTGGCCTATCTGATTGGCGAGTGGGAGTTTTACGGCGTTCCGCTCGACATTTCCGACGCGGTGCTGATTCCGCGCCCGGACACCGAGGTGCTGACCGCACGCGCCATCGAGATGGCGCAGGCGTACCATGCGCCGCGCGTGCTCGACCTCTGCGCGGGCAGCGGCTGCATCGGGCTGGCGCTTGCAAAACACGTCGCGGACGCGCGGGTGCTGCTGGGCGAGCTGGACGACGAGGCGGTGAAAATCTGCCGCCGGAACATCCGCCGCAACGCGCTGAACACGCGCGTGAGCGTGATGTGCGTCAACGCGCTGGAGAAGCCGCCGCGCCAGATGGGCGAGTTCGACGTCATCGTCAGCAATCCGCCGTACATCCCGACGGCGGACATCGACACGCTGGACGCCTCGGTGCGCGAGCATGAGCCGCGCCTTGCCCTCGACGGCGGCGCGGACGGACTGGACTTCTTCCGCGCCATCTGCGCGACCTGGCGCGACGCGCTGCGCCCCAACGGAAAGCTGCTCTTCGAGGTGGGCATCGGGCAGGCGGACGAGGTCCTGCGCCTGATGCGCTCGAGCGGCTTCGGCGACGTGCAGATTATCAAGGACCTCAACGAGATTCCCCGCGTGGTTTACGGCACCCGCTGGGACGCGGTTTGACGGAACAACAAGTTTACATAAATTGGAGGACGTGACATGGCAGAGAAGAACGTGAGCAAGACGGCGAGCGCGGCGTCGGACAAGAAGCGCGCAATCGAGACGGCGATGCAGCAGATTGAGCGTGCCTACGGCAAGGGCTCCATCATGCGCTATGGCGACGGCGCGGCGGCGGTGAGCGTGGAGTCGATTTCCACCGGCTCGCTGGCGCTGGACCTGGCGCTGGGTGTGGGCGGACTGCCCCGCGGACGCATCGTTGAGATTTACGGTCCCGAGTCCTCCGGTAAGACGACGCTGGCGCTGCACGTGCTGGCGCAGGCGCAGAAGGCGGGCGGCGAGGTCGCGTTCATCGACGCCGAGCACGCGCTCGACGTGACCTATGCCCGCGCGCTGGGCGTGCGCGTGGAGGACATGCTCATCTCCCAGCCGGACACCGGCGAGCAGGCGCTGGAAATCTGCGAGGCGCTGGTGCGCTCCGGCGCCATCGACGTCATCGTGGTGGACTCCGTGGCGGCGCTGGTGCCGCGCGCGGAGATTGAGGGCGAGATGGGCGACAGCTTCGTCGGCCTGCACGCGCGCCTGATGTCGCAGGCGCTGCGCAAGCTGACCGGCGCAATCAACAAGACCAATACCATCGTCATCTTCATCAACCAGCTGCGCGAGAAGGTCGGCGTCATGTACGGCAACCCCGAGGTCACGACGGGCGGGCGCGCGCTGAAGTTCTATGCCTCCGTGCGCATCGACGTGCGCCGCATCGAGACGCTGAAGAACGGCGGCGAGATGATTGGCAACCGCACGCGCGCCAAGGTGGTGAAAAACAAGATGGCGCCGCCGTTCCGCGAGGCGGAGTTTGACATCATGTACGGCGAGGGCATCTCGCTGCTCGGCGAGCTGGTGGACCTGGGCGTGAAGCTGGGCTTCGTGACGAAGAGCGGCTCGTGGTACTCCATGGGCGAGACGCGCATCGGACAGGGGCGCGACGCCGCCAAGCAGTATCTGCGGGAGAACCCGGAGATTGCCGACAAGCTGGAATCGGACGTCCGCGCCAACTTCGACAAGCTGATGACCGGGCAGCAGCGCGTCGCCGCCAAGGCGGCGGGGCGCGCGGTGGACGTGTCCGCCGATGATTTTGAGGGCTGAACCGGCTTGCCTGCCGCCCGCAGCAGCGCGGGCGGCAGACGCCGTTCGCCGACAGAGGCAGGTGCGCGGGAGTGCGGATTGAAAAGCTGGAGCGTTCCAAGCACAAGCAGGAGTGCGTTCTTGTGTATCTGGAGGGGGAGGCGCCCATCCGGGTCACGGAGAACGAGCTCCTGCATTTCGGCTTGTATGCGGGGCTGGACATCGACCCCGCATCTGTGGTAGAATTAAAAAAGCGCGCCGCGCAGAGCGAGACGCGCCTGCGCGCGGTCAACATGATTTCCGCCCGCCCCCTGAGCAGACAGGAGCTGCAGCGGCGGCTGTGCGACAAGGGCGCGACGGAGCAGGACGCCGCCGCGGCGGCGGACTGGCTGGAGAGCATCGGCGCGCTGGATGACCTCGCCTATGCCCGCACGCTCGTGCGCCACTACAGCGAAAACGGTTACGGCGCGGCAAAGCTGCGCGACGAGCTCTACCGCCGCGGCATCGCGCGGGAGCTTTGGGACGAGGCGCTTGCCGCCGCGCCCGAAGCGCAGGAGACGGCGGCGCGCGTGCTTGCGGCGAAGCTGCGCGGACGCACGCCGGATGCGCGGGAGCGCAAGCGCCTGTCCGACCTGCTGCTGCGCCGCGGCTTCTCGTGGGGCGAGGTCCGCGCCGCGCTGAACGCCGTGTGCACCGATTACGAGGAGGACTGAGCCTATGGCAAGAGAGCTCATCAAATTCAGCAACGACAAAAAGGGCTTCCGCACCCTGCTCGCCGTGGAGGCGCTGGCGGCGCTGTGGGCGCTGTCCGCCGTGGTCTACGCCGTCATCAAGGGCAGAAGCAACACGATGGTTTACGGCGGCATTACGCTGTTTGCCACGCTATACATCTTCGCTCGCAGCCTGAGCAGCTATCGCAAGCTGGTGGCGCAGGAGCGCGGGGAAGCGAAAAAAGAGGAAACGAAACCATGAGCAAGGTTGCATTCATATCGCTGGGTTGCGCCAAAAACCTCGTCAACACCGAGCAGATGATGGCGCTGTGCCGCGACGCGGGGCACACGCTGCTGGGCGCGCCGGAGGGCGCGGACGTGGTGGTGGTCAACACCTGCGGCTTCATCGACTCCGCCAAGGAGGAGGCCATCGACAACATTCTCGCCATGGGCGAGCTGAAAAAGCAGGGGCTGGTGCGCAAGATTCTGGTCACCGGCTGCCTGTCCCAGCGCTATCGGAACGAGATTGCGGAGTCCCTGCCCGAGGTGGACGGTATGCTGGGCACGGGCAGCTACGGCGAGATTGTCCCCGCCATTGACGAGCTGCTGCACGGGGGCGCGCCGCAGCGCTTCGGCAGCATCCACGCGCCCATCGAGGAGCTGGACCGCGTCATCACCACGCCGCCCTACACCGCGTATCTGCGCATCGCCGAGGGCTGCGACAACCACTGCGCCTTCTGTGTCATCCCCTCGCTGCGCGGCAAATACCGCAGCCGCCAATGGGAAAACGTGCTCGCCGAGGCGGAGAAGCTTGCGGCGTCCGGCGTGAAGGAGATTATCGTCATTGCGCAGGACATCACCCGCTACGGCACCGACAACTACGGCCGGCGCCGCCTGCCGGAGCTGATTCACGCGCTGTGCCGCATGGACTTCCACTGGGTGCGCCTGCACTATCTCTATCCCGACGAGTTTGACGACGAGCTGATTGACGCCATCGCCTCGGAGCCGAAGGTGCTCAACTATCTCGACGTGCCCATCCAGCACTGCAACGACAGGATTCTCTCCGCCATGAACCGCCGCGGGGACAAGGCGTATCTGCTCGCGCTGTTCCGCCGCCTGCGCGCGCGCATCCCGGGCCTGGTGCTGCGCACCAGCATCATCACGGGCCTGCCCTACGAGGGCGAGGCGGAGTTTGAGGAGCTGTGCGACTTCCTGCGCGAGGTGAAGATTGAGCGCGCGGGCGTGTTTCCCTATTCGCCCGAGGAGGGCACGCGCGCGGCGCAGATGGAAAACCGCGTGGACGAGGAGGAGGCGCGCCGCCGCGCGGAGCTGCTGGTGGACGTGCAGAGCCGCATCATGGACGAGTACAACGAGCGCATGCAGGGCGAGGTCGTCGAGGTGCTGTGCGAGGGCTTCGACGCCGCGTCCATGGGCTTTGTCGGGCGCAGCTATGCCGAGTCCGTCGACATCGACGGCAAGATTTACTTTTCGGCGGAGCGCGACTGCGCGGCGGGCGAGTTCGTCCGCGTGCGCATCACCGGCGTGATGGACGGCGAGCTGACGGGCGAGGCCGTGGAGGAGGATGAAACATGACAACTGCCAATAAGCTGACACTGCTGCGCATGGCGCTGATTCCGGTGTTTCTCGGCGTGCTCTACGCCGACTTCCCCGGCGCGGGCTACATTGCGCTGGCGGTCTTCATTGCCGCAAGCCTGACGGACCTGCTGGACGGGTACATCGCGCGGCACTACAACCAGATTACCGACTTCGGCAAGTTCATGGACCCGCTGGCGGACAAGGTGCTCGTCATGGCGGCGATGTGCTGGTTCGTCGAGTGCGGGCGGATGCCCGGCTGGGCGCTTGCCATCGTGCTGCTGCGCGAGTTCGCGGTGTCCGGCATGCGCCTGGTCGCCGTCGAGCAGGGACGCGTGATTGCCGCGGGCTGGTCCGGCAAGGTCAAGACCGCCGCCACGATGGTCTGCCTCTGCCTGATGCTCGCAATCCCCGCACCGGGACCCTATGATTCCGCGCCGGACGTCATTGCGCAGCTCAGCAACGTCGTCATCGTCGCCACGACGCTGTACTCCGGCGTGGAGTACTTCGTCAAGAACCGCGACGTGTTCAAAAACGCGACGGCGTGAGCGCCGACGGTTTGAATCCGCATCTTTGAAACAGCCGTAAAGGAGTTTTTACCATGTATCTCTACAATTCAGCCAGCCACAAAAAAGAGGCATTCGTCCCCAATCATCCCGAGCTCGTCAAGATGTACACCTGCGGACCCACCGTGTACCACTTCGCGCACATCGGCAACCTGCGCAGCTATATCATGGAGGACGTGCTGGAGAAGTACCTGCGCTACGTCGGGTACAACGTCAAGCGCGTGATGAACATCACCGACGTGGGGCACCTGTCCAGCGACGCCGACACCGGCGAGGACAAGATGCTCAAGGGCGCGAAGCGCGAGCACAAGAGCGTCATGGAGATTGCGCAGTACTACACCGACGCGTTCTTTGCCGACTGCCGCAAGCTGAACATCAAGCGTCCCGACGTCGTCGAGCCGGCGACCAACTGCATCGACGAGTACATCAAGATTATCACAAAGCTGCTCGACACGGGCTATGCCTATCGTTCCGGCGGCAACGTGTACTTCGACACCAGCAGGCTGCCGCGCTACTATATTTTCAACGACCACAACGAGGAGGACCTCGCCGTTGGCGTCCGCGAGGGCGTGGAGGAGGACACGAACAAGCGCAACCGCAACGACTTCGTGCTCTGGTTCACCAAGTCCAAGTTCGAGGACCAGGCGCTCAAATGGGACTCGCCCTGGGGCGTGGGCTATCCGGGCTGGCACATCGAGTGCTCCGGCATCAGCATGAAGCACCTCGGCGAGGACCTGGACATCCACTGCGGCGGCGTGGACAACATGTTCCCCCACCACACCAACGAGATTGCCCAGAGCGAGAGCTATCTCGGTCACAAGTGGGTGAACTACTGGGTGCACGTCGCCCACCTGAACACCGCGGACGGCAAGATGTCCAAGTCCAAGGGCGAATTCCTGACCGTCACGCTGCTTGAGGAGAAGGGCTATGACCCCATTGCCTACCGCTTCTTCTGCCTGCAGTCGCACTACCGCAAAAACCTCGTGTTCAGCTGGGAGAACCTCGACAACGCGCAGAAGGCCTTTGACAAGCTGATTGCGCGCATCGCCGGCCTCCGTCCGGACGACGGCGCGGTGGACGAGGCGGCGCTTGCGGCAAACCGCGAGAAGTTCATCAAGCAGATGGACAACGACATCAACACGCCCAACGGCGTGACGGTGCTCTACGACGTGCTCAAGGCGAAGACGAACGACGCCACCAAGCGCGCCATGCTCGCCGACGTCGACAGCGTGCTGAGCCTGGACCTGCTGCGCAAGGCGGATGCGCTGCGCGAGAAGAACGCCCGCGCCGCCGCCACGCAGAGCGCCGCATTCACGGTCATCGCCGAGGACGGCACGCCCGACGAGGCAATCGAGGCGCAGCTCCGCGCCCGCGCGGAGGCGAAGAAGGCGAAGAACTTCGCCGAGGCGGACCGCATCCGCGACGCGCTCAAGGCGCAGGGCATCGAGCTGACCGACATCCCCAACGGCGCAAAGTGGAAGCGCGTGTGAGCGCGCGCCGGCGCTCGGACCGGGAACGAGACGGAATACAACGCCCCAATGCGAAAAGCGAACGGCACAAGCCGTTCGCTTTTCGTGCTGATATGCGTCGAGCGTCGGTGTACACCGCTGGCACAAAACTGGCAGTGCCGACGCATCCGTCTTCGACGTGCGGCAGAGTGGAGGACCCGGCGCGCCGCTGCCGGCTATTCCTCGTCCTCCTCGCTCGGCTTCGGCGCGTAGTCGATGACGACCTTTTTGCAGGCGCGGCAGAGCCAGGCCTCGGCGCTGCCGCCGTTGAAATAGCTGACCTTGCCGACGTTCAGCGGCACGACCTCGCGGCTGCGCCGCGGGGGCAGGGCGTGGGAGATGGCGCGCTTGGTGCGCACCCAGTACACGCCGTCGCGGCTTTGGATGTAGCCGAAGGTCATTTCCTCTCCACAGTAGGGGCAGTTCACAGCCCGTTCACCTCCGTTCGCTCGCAGACCTCGCGGATTTTTGCCTGCAGGCTCTTAAAATCGTCAAATGCCTCGGGCCGCCGCTGCGGGTCGCGCAGCAGCGCCGCGGGGTGGTAGACCGCCATCATCTGCACGCCGGAGCGCTCGAACCACTGTCCGTGTTCCTGTGAGATGCGGAAATCGGGGCGGATAATTTTCATTGCCGCGATGCGCCCCAGACAGACGATGAGCTTTGGGCGCAGCAGCGCCGTCTGCCGCCGCAGCCAGCCGATGCAGGCGTCCTGCTCCACACCGAGGGGGTCGCGGTTGTGCGGCGGGCGGCACTTGACGATGTTGGCGATGTAAACGTCGTTGCGCGTCAGCCCGATGATGGCGAGCATGTCGTCGAGCAGGTGTCCCGCGCGCCCGACGAAGGGCTCGCCCTGCTCGTCCTCGTTTGCGCCCGGTCCCTCGCCGATGAACAGCACCTCCGCGTCCTGCCGCCCCACGCCGAACACGACGTTTTTGCGCGTTTCCCACAGGGAGCATTCGCGGCAGCTTTTGCACGCCTGCTCCAGTGCCTCCCAGCGTTCCGTCATGGCGTCAGCCCTCCCACGTGCGCGCTGAGCCACGCCCAGAGGTCGGCGCGGACCTGTGCCTGCTCTGCCTCGTTGAGAATCTCGTGCCGCAGCCCGGGGTAGAGGCGCAGCGTCACGTCCTTCATGCCTGCGTCCAGAAAGCTTTGATACGCCTTTCGGACGCCGACGCCGAGGTCGCCCACGGGGTCCATCTCGCCGGAGATGAACAGCACGGGCGCGTTTCGGTCCATCTTCTCCAGGTTTGCCCGCTTGCAGAGGCAGCCGATGCCGCCGAGCATGTCGCAAAACAGCCCCACCGTCGCATGCTCGCCGCAGAGCGGGTCGGCGATGTAGCGGTCCACGTTTCCGCTGTCCGCGCTCAGCCAGTCAAAGGCCGTGCGCGCGGGCGCAAAGGGCTTGTTGTAGGCGCCGAAGGCAAGGCGCTCCACCGTGGGGCTGAAGCGGTCAAAGCCGTGGACCGTGCCGATGGCCTTTGCCGCAAGCCTGCCCAGCGCAACCACGGCCGGCGCCTGCTGGCCCGTGCCCATGAGAATGGCCGCGTCCACCGTGCCGGGATGGCGGATGAGATAACTGCGCGAGAGAAACGAGCCCATCGAGTGTCCCATGAGGACGTACGGCAGGTCGGGGTACTGCGCGCGCATCCGACAGCGCAGAGCGTACATGTCGTCCACCACGTGCCACCAGCCGTCCTTTTGAGCGAACCACAGGCGCGCCGCGCCCTCGGCAACGCTCAGCCCGTGGCCGAGGTGGTCGTTTGCCACGACGACGAGACCCTTATCGCAGAGAAACTGCGCCAGAGGCGCATAGCGCAGAGCGTATTCCGACACGCCGTGCGCAATCTGATACACGCCGACGGGCGCGCCGTCGGGCGTCCAGACCACGGCGTGGACGTTTGTTTTCCCGTCCGTGGAGGGAAAATAAAATTCTTTGCGATTCACCATAGAAAAACCGGCTTTCCTGTGTTATACTGTTCTTTGGTGGTATCATACCATAGTTTACAGGAAAAGAACAGGGGGAAAATCGCATGAAAGCCTGCGTTCTGGCGCTTGACCAGGGGACGACCAGCTCCCGTGCCATCGTGTTTGACCGCGCGGGGCAGATTGCCGCCAAAGCACAGCGCGGGTTCACGCAGATTTATCCGAGACCCGGCTGGGTCGAGCACGACCCGCTGGAAATCTGGCAGACGGAGCGCGACGTGGCGGCGCAGGCGCTGCGCGCGTTGGGCGGCGCGGGAACGATTGCCGCGGTGGGCATCACGAACCAGCGCGAGACGACCGTCGTCTGGGACAGGGCGACGGGGCTGCCCATTCACAACGCCATCGTCTGGCAGTGCCGCCGCACGGCGGAGCTCTGCGACGCGCTGGTGCGCGAGCACCGCGGCGTGAACGAGCTGGTGGCGGAGAAGACCGGCCTCCGTATCGACGCCTATTTTTCCGGGACAAAGCTCCGCTGGCTGCTCGACAACGTGCCCGGCGCACGCGCGCGCGCGGAGCGGGGGGAGCTGCTGTTCGGCACGGTGGAGACCTGGCTCATCTGGAAGCTCACCGGCGGCGCGGCGCACGTCACCGACTATTCCAACGCCTCGCGCACGATGCTCTTCAACATCCACACGCTGACCTGGGACGAGGAGCTCTGCCGTCTGCTTGACATTCCGCTGTGCATGCTGCCGAGGCCCGTGGGCAATTCCGAGGTCTACGGCGTGGTGGCGGAGGGCATCGAGGGCCTGGAGGCGCTGGCGGGCGTGCCGGTCTGCGGCGCGGCGGGCGACCAGCAGTCCGCCCTGTTCGGACAGGGCTGCTTCGAGCGCGGGCAGGCGAAGAACACCTACGGCACGGGCTGCTTCACACTGATGAACGTCGGGCAGACGCCCGTGCGCTCGCGCGCGGGACTGGTCACGTCGGTGGCGTGGAGCGTCGGCGGGCGGACGACCTATGCGCTGGAGGGCAGCGTGTTCAATGCGGGCAGCGCCATCCAGTGGCTGCGCGACGAGCTGCGCCTGATTGACAGCGCGCCCGAGTGCGACCGCCTTGCCGAGAGCGTGGCGGACAGCGGCGGCGTGTATCTCGTGCCGGCGTTTACGGGGCTGGGCGCGCCGTACTGGGATATGTACGCGCGCGGCTGCATCGTGGGCATGACCCGCGGCACCTCCCGCGCACACATTGCCCGCGCCGTGCTGGAGGCGATTGCCTTTCAGGTTACGGACCTGATGACCGCCATGCGGCAGGACGCGCTGTGCGACATCTCGCTGCTGCGCGTGGACGGCGGGGCGAGCGTGAGCGACGTGATGATGCAGCTGCAGGCAGACCTGCTGCGCATTCCCGTGGACCGACCCGCCATGGTGGAGACCACGGCGTTCGGCGCGGCGGCGCTGGCGGGGCTTGCCGTCGGCGTGTGGAAGGACACGGACGAGGTGTGCGCGGCGCGCCGCAGCGAGCGCGTCTTCCTGCCGCAGCGGGAGCAGTACGAATGCGAGGCGCTGTACCGCGGCTGGAAGCGCGCGGTCAACTGCGCCTGCGGCTGGGTCGAACCGGTGTGATGCGTACGCAAGACAGCGATTCTCTATTTTTATTATATTTTTTGAAAGGGGAACCATCATGGCAAACTTTGAAGACCTGAAGCGCGCGGCGCAGAACGCCGCATATACGGCGGCGGAGAAGGCGCAGGACGTGGCGGCTGCCGCCGGAGAGAAGGCGGGCGCAGTCAAGGACGTCGCCAAGACCAACCTCTCCCTTGTGACGGAGAAACGCAGCCTGGAAAAGAGCTACCAGGCGCTGGGCGAGTGGTACGCCGCGCAGTGCGGCGACGACGTGCCCGAGGCGGCTGCGGACCTGGTCGCCACCATTCGTGCCACGCAGGAGAAGCTGGAGGAGCTCAAGGCGCTCAAGGGCGAGCAGGACGCCTCCACCCGCGAGATGCTGGGCCGCGGCAAGGAGTTCCTCAGCGAGAAGGCGGAGGCGCTTGTGGCGCTTGCCAGAAAGCCGCTGGAGGCCCGCGGCGCGCAGAAGGCGGAGGACGAGACCGCCGAAGCCCCCGCCGAGCTGCCGGAGGAGCCTGCTGCGGCGTGCGAGTGCGCCGAGCAGCCGGAGGAGCCTGCCGAGGCGTGCGAGTGCACCGAGCCCGCGGGCGAGGCCGCCGAGGCTGCGCCGGAGGCGGCGGAGGAGTGCACCGCCTGCTGCGAGGAGAAGAAACCGGACGAAACGGCCGAAAACGAGTAAAATACCTCTTGCAATCCGCAAAAAGATATGGTAACATACCGAATGCGATTGTAAATGCGGGGGGCTTCCCCAGGCTGATATCACGGAGGTAAATGACTCATGTACATGGCAGTTGTAATCCTGCAGGTTCTGTGCGGCCTGTTCGTCATCGGCATCGTGCTGTTCCAGTCCGGCAAGTCCGCCGGTCTGTCCGGCGCGATTGGCGGTGTGGCGGACAGCTTCCTGTCGAAGAACAAGTCCAAGTCCATCGACGCGAAGCTCGCACGCGCAACCAAATGGGTCGGCGCGGTGTTCATCGTGCTGACGCTTGTGCTGAACATGCTTTGAGCGAAAAGACGGGCAGGTCGAAACGACCTGCTCTTCTTTTTTTCTTGCAATTGAAAAACAATTGTGCTATGGTCTTTTTGTTTGGGTGAAAAAACGGTACCGTGGGAGGGATGTCTGTGACCGTCGAAACCATCAGCGGAAAGCACAATCCGCTGCTGACGCATCTGCGCAAGCTGGCGTCCTCCCGCGCCTATCGGGACGCATGCGGCGAATACCTGGGCGACGGGACCAAGCTGCTCGAGGAGGCGCTGAAGTGGGACGCGCCGCTGAGCACCGTGGTCGTGTCCGAGGGCGTGGCGCTGCCGGCGCTGCCGGCGCAGGTGCGCGCCGTGCGCGTCAGCGCGGAGCTGATGCGTTCGGTCAGCCCGGCGGAGACGCCGCAGGGCGCGCTGTTCACCGCGCGCTTTACGCGCGAGCCGCTGCCCGAACGCCTGGACGGCGGGCGCTGTCTCGTGCTTGACGGCGTGCAGGACCCGGGCAACGTCGGCACGATGCTGCGCACGGCGGACGCCTTTGACTGCCGGTGCGTCTTTCTCGTCAACGCCTGTGCCGACCTGTACAACCCCAAGACCGTTCGCGCCACCATGGGCGCGATTTTCCGCACACGGGTGTGGACCTGCGGCGTGACGGAGCTTTCCGGGCTGCTGCGCCGCAGCGGCATGACGCTGTGCGGCACGGCGCTGCGCGGCGACACCGTGCCGCTGACCGAGGCGGACCTCGCCCACGCCGCCGTTGCCATTGGCAGCGAGGGCAGAGGGCTGAGCGAGGAGCTGCTGCGCGCCTGCGACAAAACGGTCCGCATCCCCATGAGCCCGCGCTGTGAATCGCTGAACGCGGCGATGGCGGCGGGCGTCGTGCTGTGGGAGCTGTACCGAAACAACCGATGAGGAGGACAAGATGGCGCTCACCAAATATTGGGTCTGGCTGAGCGAATGCAAAGCCCTTCCCCTGATTCTGCGACACCGGCTGTTGGAGCAGTTCGGCTCGCCCGAAGCCGTGTTCTACGCCGAGAACGACGACCTGCTGCAGGTCGAGGGCATGACGCCGGCGCTGGCGGCTGCGCTCAAAAGCAAAAGCGCCGACGATGCGGACCGCATCCTCGGCACCTGCGAGCGCCTCGGCGTGCGCATTCTCACGCTGCAGGACGCGGACTATCCGCTGCGCCTGCGCAACATCTACGAGCCGCCCTGCCTGCTCTACGTGCGCGGCAACCTGCCGCTGTTCGACGAGGAGGCGGCGATTGCCATGGTCGGCACGCGCAAGGCGACGCCCTACGGCATCGAGACCGCGGAGGAGCTGAGCTACGCGATGGCGCGGCAGGGAGCGCTGATTGTCTCCGGCGGCGCCTACGGCATCGACTCCGCGGCGCACCGCGGCGCACTGCGCGCCGGCGCGCGGACGGTTGCGCTGCTCGGCTGCGGCATTGACGTGGTCTATCCCGCGGGCAACGAGCGGCTCTACCGCGACATTGCCGCCTCCGGCGCGCTGATGACGGAGTATGCCCCCGGCACGCCGGCACGGGGCGCGAACTTCCCCGTGCGCAACCGCATCATCAGCGGGCTGTGCCTTGCCACGGTTGTGGTCGAGGCGCCCGACACGCGCAGCGGCGCGCTCATCACCGCGCACACCGCGCTGGAGCAGGGGCGCGACGTGTTTGCCGTGCCCGGTCCCATCAAAGCGCCCATGAGCCGCGGCTGCAACCGGCTGATTGCGGACGGCGAGGCGGCGCTGGTGGCGGATACGGCGGACATCCTGTGGGAGTATGAGGCGCGCTTTCCGCACAAGCTCAACTGCGGGCGCGTCGAAATGCCGCACACCCTGCTCTCGCAGACGGAGCAGCCGCATGTGGAGACGAAGCGTCCCGAAGAAGCGGCGGAGGAGAAACCCGAGCCGCTGCCGCAGCTGGACGTGCGCGCGGGCACGACGAGCCTGACCGACGACCAGGTGCGCATCGTGCGGCAGCTGCGCGGCGGCACGCTGCAGGTGGACGACCTGATTGAGGCGGTGGAGCTGCCGACGCGGCGGGTGCTCTCCGCACTGACGGTGCTGGAGATTGAGGGCTACATCACGCAGAGCAGCGGCAGGCACTTTTCTCTGCACGCAGAATTGATAGAGGAGTAGGCAACTATGGAGAAGAAACATCTGGTCATTGTCGAGTCACCGGCAAAGGCGAAGACCATCGGAAAATATCTGGGGAAGGATTATACCGTCACGGCGAGCATGGGGCATCTGCGCGATTTGCCCAAGAGCAAGCTGGGCGTTGACATTGAAAACGATTTTGAGCCGGACTACAAGCCCATCAAGGGCAAGGAGACGCTGATTCGGGAGCTGAAAAAGTCCGCCAAGGACAGTGACATCGTCTATCTCGCAACGGACCCTGACCGCGAAGGCGAGGCGATTTCCTGGCACCTCAAGGCGCTGCTGGAGCTGGATGACAGCAAGGCCAGGCGCGTGACCTTCAACGAGATTACGAAGAAGGTCGTCAGCGAGAGCATCCGGACGCCGCGCGCCATCGACCAGGACCTGGTGGACGCGCAGCAGGCACGCCGCATCCTGGACCGCATCGTGGGCTACCAGCTCTCTCCGCTGCTGTGGAAGAAGGTGCGCCGCGGCCTGTCCGCGGGGCGCGTGCAGTCCGTCGCCATGCGCATGGTGGACGACCGTGAGAAGGAGATTGCGGCGTTCTGCCCCAAGGAGTACTGGACGCTGGAGGCGCAGCTGCGCGACGCGCCGGAAAGCCGCCCCTTCTCCGCGCATTACCACGGCGTGGACGGCAAGAAGGTGGAGCCGGATTCGCGCGAGGCGGTGGACCGCATCATTGCCGACACGAAGAGCGCCGTCTTTACGGTCAAGTCGCTCAAGCGCAGTGACAAGACGCGCTCGCCCTCGCCGCCGTTTACCACCTCCACGCTGCAGCAGGAGGCGTCCCGCAAGCTGAGCATGACGCCGCGGCGCACCATGGCGATTGCGCAGCAGCTCTACGAGGGCGTGGACGTTGAGGGCGAGGGCACCGTTGGCCTGATTACCTATATGCGTACCGATTCGCTCCGCATCTCCGAGGAGGCGCTTGACGCCGCAAAGGCCTTCATTGTGGAGCGCTACGGCAGCGATTACTATCCGCCTGCCACGCGGCGCTTTCGCGCCAAGGCGGGCGCGCAGGACGCGCACGAGGCAATTCGCCCCTCCAGCGTCGAGCTGACGCCGGAGCGCATCAAAAGCAGCCTGACCGGCGAGCAGTACCGCCTCTACCGCCTGATTTGGAGCCGCTTTCTCGCCAGTCAGATGGCAAACGCCGTCTATGACAGCATCAGCGTCGAGCTTGAGGCGAACGGACACGAGTTCCGCACCAGCGCCAGCAACCTCAAGTTTGCGGGGTATACCGCGCTGTATGAGGAGTCCCGCGACGATGAGCGGGAGGAGAAGACCGCCAACAAGCTCCCGCCTCTTGCGGAGGGTCAGGTCGTGACGCTGGACGGCATCGAGCCGGAGCAGCACTTCACCCAGCCGCCCGCACGCTATACGGACGCCACGCTCATCCGCGCGATGGAGCAGAACGGCATCGGCAGGCCCTCCACCTACGCGCCCACCGTCTCGACGATTCTTGAGCGCGAGTACGTGGTCAAGGAGGGCAAGTACCTGCGTCCCACACCGCTCGGCACGGTCGTCACCGGACTGATGGAGGACAAGTTCCCCGACATCGTGGACACGCACTTCACCGCTCACATGGAGGAGGCGCTCGACGCCGTCGAGGAGGGCGAGAAGGCGTGGAAGGACATCCTGCGCAGCTTCTACGGCGCGTTTTCCGCCGAGCTGCAGAAGGCGGAGCAGGAGCTTGAGGGCCAGCGCCTGAAGGTGCCCGACGAGGTCAGCGAGGAGGTCTGCGACGTGTGCGGGCGCAACATGGTCATCAAGTCCGGGCGCTTCGGGCGCTTTCTCGCCTGCCCGGGCTATCCCGAGTGTACCTTCACCAAGCCGCTGGTCATCGAGATGCCGGGCCGCTGCCCCAAGTGCGGCGGACGGATTATGAAACGCACCGGCGTGAGCAGAAAGACCGAGAAGCAGTACACCTATTACGCCTGCGAGTTCCGCGGCAGCCGCGATGAGAGCAAGGCCTGCGACTTCACCACCTTTGACGTGCCGGTGAAGGACGACTGCCCGAGCTGCGGACAGACGATGTTCAAAAAGTCCGGCAAGGGCTTCAAGCGCCCCTATTGCATCAATCCCGCCTGCGAGCGCTTTGTGCCCGAGGACAAGCGCGGTTACACGAGAAAGGCGGCGGCGACGGGCGAGGGCGCGGCGCAGACGCCTGAGGCGGAACAGGACGCGGCGCAGACGCCGGAAGAACAGACGACCGCCGCGGGAACGACAACCGAAAAGAAGACGACCGCCGCGAAGAAGGCGGCGACCACGAAGAAAACGACGACGGCGAAGAAAGCGACCGCCGCAAAGAAAACGGCGACCACGAAGAGGACAACGACCGCAAAGAAAACGACCGCCGGGAAGAAGACTGCCGCGCAAACGGCGGATGTGCCCGCGGAGGAGCAGAGCGAATGATGAACGAAGCTGTGACTGTGATTGGCGCGGGGCTTGCCGGCAGCGAATGCGCCTGGCAGCTTGCGCGGCGCGGCGTGCGCGTCACGCTGTGCGAGATGAAGCCGCACAAGCGCACGCCCGCGCACCATACCGATGATTTTGCGGAGCTGGTCTGCTCCAACTCCCTGCGCTCCGACCAGCTGGAAAACGCGGTGGGTCTGCTCAAGGAGGAGATGCGACGCCTCGGCTCGCTCATTCTCGCCTGTGCCGACGAGACCCGCGTGGAGGCGGGCGGCGCGCTGGCGGTGGACCGGCACGGCTTTGCGCGCCTGGTCACCGAGCGGCTGCGCAGCCATCCCAACGTCACCGTCGTGGACGGCGAGGTGACGGAGCTCCCCGCCGAGGGCAACGTCGTCGTCGCCTCCGGTCCGCTGACCTCCGACGCGCTGGCGGACGCCATCGCGCGCAAAATCGGCGGCGGGGAGAACACGCTGCACTTCTTCGACGCCGCCGCGCCCCTGGTCAGCTTTGAGAGCATCGACCTTTCGAGCGCGTGGTTTGCCTCCCGCTATGACCGGGGCACGGCAGACTATATCAACTGCCCGATGAACGAGGCGGAGTACCTTGCCTTCTGGGAGGCGCTGACCACGGCGGAGGAAGCGCCGGTGCACGGCTTCGAGGACAAGAACGTGTTCGAGGGCTGCATGCCCGTGGAGGTCATGGCGCGGCGCGGGCGCGACACGCTGTGCTACGGCCCGCTCAAGCCGCGGGGGCTCAAGGACCCCCGCACGGGACGCGAGCCGCACGCCGTGGTGCAGCTGCGGCGCGACAACCGCGACGGCAGCGTCTATAATCTGGTCGGCTTTCAGACGCATCTGCGCTTTCCGGAGCAGAAGCGCGTCTTTTCCATGATTCCCGCGCTGCGAAACGCGGAGTTCGTGCGCTACGGCGTCATGCACCGCAACACCTATCTGGATTCGCCGCGCCTGCTGGACCGCTATTACCGGCTCGTTGACGACGCGCGCATTGCCTTTGCCGGACAGATGACCGGCGTGGAGGGCTATGTCGAGTCCGCGGCGTCCGGGCTGCTGGTCGGCGTGGAGCTGGCGCGCCGGCTGGCGGGCAGGGCACCCGTTGATTTCCCGCAGGAGACCGCCATCGGCGCGCTGGGGCTGTACGTCAGCAACGGCAGCGTGACCGAGTTCCAGCCGATGAACATCAACTTCGGCATCATCCCGCCGCTGGGCTACCGCGTGCGCGGCAAGCGCAACAAGAACGCGGAGCTGAGCCGCCGCTCGCTGGAAATCATCGACGCGCTGCGCGGCGAGGTCATGTCCGACATCATTGGATAAGGAGAAGAACCCATGAAAATTGCCATCGACGCCATGGGCGGCGATTTTGCGCCCGCCGCGCCCGTGCGCGGCGCGCTGCTTGCGCATGAAAGCTTCACCGACGTTGAGCTGGTGCTGGTCGGGCGCGAGGACGCGATTTGCGACGCCCTGCGCGAGGCGGGCGCGGACACACTGCCGGCCGGCGTGAGCATCCGCGCCGCGACGGAGGTGGTCGAGATTGCGGACGACCCCGCCACGGCCTTCAAGAAAAAACCGGACTCCTCGCTGACGGTCGGGCTGAAGATGGTCCGGGACGGCGAGGCGGACGCCTTCGTCTCCGCCGGCAGCACCGGCGCGCTGCTTGCCGGCGCGACGCTGGTGGTCAAGCGCATCCGCGGTCTGCGCCGCGCGGCGCTTGCGCCGACGATTCCCACCGCCAAGGGCCGCGCCGTGCTGCTTGACTGCGGGGCAAACGCGGAGTGCACGGTGGAGTATCTGCTGCAGTTTGCCTATCTCGGCAGCTACTATGCCGCAAAGGTGCTCGGCGTGACTGCGCCGCGGGTCGGACTGCTGAACATCGGCGCCGAGGAGGAAAAGGGCGACGCGCTGCGCAAGGAGACCTGCCAGAAGCTCCGGGAGGCAGGCGAGCGCGGCGAGCTGAACTTCGTGGGCAACGTGGAGGCGAAGGAGGCGATGCTCGGCGCGTGCGACGTCATCGTTGCCGACGGCTTCTCGGGCAACGTCATGCTCAAGAGCGTGGAGGGCGCGGGCAAGATGCTCGGCGGCCAGCTCAAGGACATGATGCGCAAAAACCTCGGCACGAAGCTTGCGGCGCTGCTGCTGTACGGCGAGCTGAAGGCCTTCAAGCGGACGCTCGACCCCAACGAGGTCGGCGGCACGGCGCTTCTTGGCATCTCCAAACCGGTCATCAAGGCGCACGGCTCGTCCAACGACGTGGCGTTCCGCAACGCGGTGCGCCAGGCCATCAGCGTCGCGCGCAGCGGCATTGCCGAGGAGATTGCCCGTGATATCGACAAGATGCGACTGGAGCGCGGCTAATTTTTCCCAAATAGCATCTTGACACCGTAGGGGGCGCGGTGTACCATACGCATATATCACACAGGCATGGAGGATACAGTATGACCCCGGAAGAAATTTTCAGCAGAATGCAGGCGCTGATTGCGGAGCAGTTTGCGCTCAACGAGAGTGAAATCACGATGGCAAGCTCCTTTATGGACGACATCGGTGCGGATTCCGTCGACCTGGTCGAGCTGGTGATGGCGATGGAAGAGGAATTCGAACTGGACGAGATTGAAGAGGACGACCTGACACAGCTCAAGACGGTCGGGGACTGCGTGAAATATCTGAGCAACAAGCTGAATTGAAAACTGACGGACGCCCCGCGCTCATGCGGGGCGTCGTTGTGCGGAAAGGGATGAAGGACATGCACAAACTGGAGCAGGCGCTGGGCTATTGCTTCCGGAACGGCGCGCTTTTGAGCGAGGCGCTGCGCCACAGCTCGTATGCCAACGAGCACCACGGCGAGGAGGCGACGAGCAACGAGCGCCTGGAGTTTCTGGGCGACAGTGTGCTCGGCTTCGTGACGGCAGAGTACCTGTTCGCCAGGCATCCTGACGCGCCGGAGGGAGAGTTGACGCGCATCCGTGCGCGGCTGGTGTGCGAGGGCAGCCTCTATGAGGCGGCGAAGCGCATCTCGCTGGGCGAGCATCTTTGCCTCGGACGCGGAGAGGAGGCGGGCGGCGGGCGCGAGCGCGCGTCGATTCTGGCGGACGCCACCGAGGCGGTCATCGCCGCGGTGTACCTCGACGGCGGAATTGACGCGGCGGCAGCGCTGATTCACCGGCTGCTGCTCGACAACGAGAACGAGCAGCGCGTCGTGGAGCGCCGCCGCGACTACAAGACCGCGCTGCAGGAGCTGGTGCAGCGCAAGCCCGACCAGACGCTGTGCTACCAGCTGCTCGGCGAGTCGGGACCGGACCACGCAAAGGTGTTTACCATCGCGGTGCTGCTCAACGGCGCCGTTGTGGGCGAGGGCAGCGGGCGCAGCAAAAAGGAGGCGGAGCAGATGTCCGCCAGGGACGCGCTGACACGCCTCGGCGACGGAGCAAAGGACGAATGAACGGCGGCAGTCCGTCGGAGCACAAAAAGAACGGCTCCGGGGGGCTGCCGCTTTTGTCATAATTATTTTGAAAAAAAGCTTGACCTTTCCCAAGGGACTGTGGTATAGTCGTTCTTACCTGTGAAAGAGGGCTTTTCTTTTTGCGTGCATTTTTCGCTTTTCGTGCGTCGGAAGAGACTCTTAAATCCAAACAGGGAGGCAATCTAAAGAGGAGGTGCCGTTATGCGCGTTAAGGTCACGCTGAGGTGCAATGAGTGCAAGCAGAGAAACTACAACACCATCAAGAACAAGAAGAACACCCCTGAAAAGCTGGAACTGAACAAGTATTGTCCGTTCTGCAGGAAGCACACCGTTCATACCGAAACCAAGTAAAGCGAAAGGCTGAGAACAATGGCTGAGGAAAAGAAGGAAAAGAAGAACCGCGGCAAGTGGTTCCGTGAAATGAAAAGCGAACTGAAGAAGGTCGTATGGCCCGCGCCCAAGAAGACGCTGAAGGACACCGGCACCGTGCTGGTTTTCTCCCTGATTGTCGGCGCGTGCATCTGGATCTTCGATTATGCCGCCGTTTCGGCAGTGCATCTGCTGATCGGCCTCGCGGGCTGAGAAGGGCGCAGTCATGGCTGAGAGCGCAAAATGGTATGTCGCGCATACCTACTCCGGTTATGAAAATGCCGTCAAGACTGCAATCGAGAAATTCGTCGCAAACCGGCACCTTGAGGATATGATTCTGGACATCCAGATTCCCATGGAGACCGTGACCGAGGTCACGGAGTCCGGCGAGATGAAAGAGGTCGAGCGCAAGGTCTTCCCGGGTTACGTGCTCGTGAAGATGATTATGACGGACAGCACCTGGCATCTGATTCGCAACATCCGCGGCGTGACCGGCTTCGTCGGCTCCGCCAACAACGCAATCCCCCTCACGGATGAGGAGGTACAGGCTCTGGGCATGGAAAAGCACGAGATTGTCGTGCGCTACAAGGTCGGCGATCAGGTCAAAATCACCGACGGTCCGCTCGCCACCTTTATCGGGACGGTGGACGACATCGATGCCGAGAAGAACAAGGTCTGCGTGGTCGTGTCCATGTTCGGGCGCGAGACGCCGGTTGAGCTGGAGCTCGACCAGGTGGAGGTCGTGGACCAGTAATCCCGCAGATATCGCCAAATGCGATGAGCCGCGCAAGCGGCAAAGTGGGAGAGACGCGAACAGCCGCGCCTCGCTCGTTACCACATTTATAAAAGGAGGTGCCAGTCATGGCACAGAAAGTTACCGGTTACGTCAAGCTGCAGATTCCTGCGGGCAGAGCAACGCCCGCCCCCCCTGTCGGCCCCGCGCTTGGTCAGCACGGCGTCAACATCGCGGCATTCACGAAGGAGTTCAACGAGCGCACGAAGAACGACATGGGTCTCATCATCCCCGTGGTCATCACCGTGTACTCTGACCGTTCGTTCAGCTTCATCACCAAGACCCCTCCCGCTGCGGTCCTCATCAAGAAGGAGTGCAACATCGAGAAGGCGTCCGGCACGCCCAACAAGGAGAAGGTCGCCAAGATTTCCAAGGCCTCCATCCAGAAGATTGCCGAGATGAAGATGCGCGACCTCAACGCCGCCAGCCTGGAAGCGGCGATGAGCATGATCGCGGGCACCGCGCGCTCCATGGGCGTCGTGGTGGAAGACTGAAGGGAGGTAAGCAGCAATGTTTAGAGGTAAGAAATATCAGGATGCTGCAAAGCAGATCGACAGAAACACCCAGTATGAGCCGGTAGAGGGCTTCGGCATCATCTGCAAGACCGCCTCCGCCAAGTTCGACGAGACCGTTGAGCTGCACGTCAAGCTCGGCGTTGACTCCCGCCATGCGGACCAGCAGGTCCGCGGTGCCATCGTTCTTCCGAACGGCACCGGCAAGTCCGTCCGCGTCCTCGTCTTCGCCAAGGGCGACAAGGCGGACGCCGCCCGCGCCGCCGGTGCGGAATACGTGGGCGACATGGACATGGTCGAGAAAATCCAGAAGGAAAACTGGTTCGATTTCGACGTCGTCATCGCTTCCCCCGACATGATGGGCGTGGTTGGCCGTCTCGGCCGTATCCTCGGACCCAAGGGCCTGATGCCCTCCCCCAAGGCCGGCACCGTCACCCCGGACGTCGCCAAGGCGGTCCAGGAGTCCAAGGCCGGTAAGGTCGAGTACCGTCTCGACAAGACCAACATCATCCACTGCCCCATCGGCAAGGTCTCCTTCGGTCCCGAGAAGCTCACCGAGAACTTCGAGGCGCTGATGGGCGCCATCGTCAAGGCGAAGCCCGCCGCCGCCAAGGGTCAGTACATCAAGTCCTGCGTCGCCGCCTCCACCATGGGCCCCGGCGTCAAGATGGCCGCCCAGAAGATTTAAGGCGCGCCTTCCCAACCGAATATTTGTACTTGACAAATCGCTCAGGTACCAATATAATACGCATTGCGTTCCAAAGACAGCAGGTGCGGCGTGCCGCGTAAATCCTGCCGAGGACAGCAAGTTCTTTGCTTTCAGCCGTCCTCATGTCATGCGACGTGGGGACGGTTTTTCTTTACGAACGCACCTCTTTCCCAGGCACAGGGAGCTGTGCCATAAAATCCAACGGAGGTGAAACCAAGTATGCCTAACGCAAAAGTCCTGTCCGAGAAGCAGGCCATCGTGGAGGCCCTCAGCGAAAAGCTGAAGAACGCCGCGGCCGGTATCATCGTTGACTACAAGGGCATCACCGTGGCTGAGGACACCGAGCTGCGCAAGAACTGCCGTGAGAACGAGGTCGAGTATGCTGTCATCAAGAACACCATGCTCCGCCGCGCGTTCAACAACGTCGGTCTTGAGGCGCTGGATGACCAGCTCAACGGCACCACGTCCCTCGCCATCGCGAGCGACCCCGTGGCCCCTGCCCGCGTCATTGCCGAGTTCGCCAAGAAGATCAACGACAAGTTTGAGATTAAGGGCGGCTTCATGGATGGCAAGGTCATCGACATGGACACCATCAACTCCCTCGCTTCCATCCCGGCGCTGCCTGTGCTGCAGGCGCAGGTGCTCGGCACGATGCTCGCGCCCATCACGGGTCTTGCCGTCGTCCTGAAGCAGATTGCCGAGAAGCAGGGTGCACCCGCAGAGGCTGCCGAAGAGGCGCCCGTCGCCGAGTAAGCGACACCGCGACCCCCCAAAACCCACATCAAACAAAATTCAAATCAGGAGGAACTTTATCATGTCCGAAAAAGTGACTGCTATGGTCGAAGAGATCAAGACGCTTACCGTTCTGGAGCTCTCTGAGCTCGTCCACGCCCTTGAGGAAGAGTTTGGCGTTTCCGCTGCCGCTATGGCCGCTCCCGCTGCCGCTGCCGCTCCCGCCGTTGAGGAGAAGACCGAGTTTGACGTCGTCCTCGCCGGCTTCGACGCCGCCACCAAGATCAAGGTCATCAAGGCTGTCCGTGAGCTCACCGGTCTGGGCCTCGCCGAGGCCAAGGCGTTCGTTGAGGGCGCTCCCAAGACCCTGAAGGAAGCCGTTTCCAAGGACGACGCCGAGGAGCTCAAGAAGAAGCTCGAGGACGTCGGCGCGAAGGTCGAAATCAAGTAAGACAAGCGATTCAACCAGTCAAAAAAAGAGGGGCAGCGCCCCTCTTTTTTGCGTTCACGCGGCGTCCTCGGCGTCCTGCCGCCGCTTCCGGCGCAGCAGGAGAACGCCGGTGCCGAGCAGGAGCAGCGCCACGCCCGCGACGGCGAGAGAACCGCCGCCGGACGCCGTGCTGCCGAGGAGCGGCTGCAGTTCCCGGCGCAGCGCATCGCTCAGCTGCCGCACCTCGCCGGGGTCGGTCACGTCGCAGAGCTTGTTGTCGTAGAGCACGTCGAGGAACCAGGCGTCCGTGCGCACCGCGGAGACGTCGAGATAGAGGTCCACCGCGGCGGCGTAGTCCGTGCGCGAGCGCAGCCAGATGTCCAGCGCGGGCAGCGCGGAGACGGCATAGGAGATGTAGTAGAGCGGCTGTTCAAACAGATGCGGGATATGACACCAGTAGGATGAGATATCATACAGCGCGTCAAGGCCGTAGTCGCGGTAGAGCGAGCGCTCCAGCGCGTCCAGCTCCGCCGCGCTCAGGTCGGGCTCGGCGTAGACCGCCTGCTCGAATTCGTCGTACAGGCAGCCGTCCACCACGGAGCCGAGCATCTGCGTGAGTGCGTAGAGCGTGAGGGTATCGCGCGCTGCCGCGTCCGTGCCGACGAGAATGTCCGCAAGGCAGGGGAGGAACAGCAGCTCCAGCGCCTGGGACTGGATTTCGGAGACGTCGGAGCCGGCGTACTGGAACAGGACGGGCGTCGGGTCGTGATATGCGGCGTTAAAGTGGCCGAACTCATGGACGGTGGTCTGAAACGCGGAAAAGCGCCCGCTCACGCAGTTGAACAGGAAGGGGGCGCGGTAGGCGCTCAGGCTGGTCGTGAAGCCGGAATCGTACAGCGGCGCGCCGCCGATGCGGTACAGGCCGTTTCGCCGCAGATACGCCAGCGCCTCCGTCAGCTCGGGCGAGACCTCGTCCATGTGCGCCGCGAGGGCGTCCAGAATCTCGCGGTCATCCGGCACGTCCTCCTCGTCCCAGGGCAGCTCCCGCTCGTCCAGCGCCAGCACGCAGCGGACGTACAGCGGCGCAAGCTCCCGCTTGACGATGCGCTCGAGCGCCTGCATGTCGGCGCTGTCGTACTCGCGCCCAAAATACACGGCATAGGCGTAATCGGCGTAGCTGTCGTAGCCTGCGCGCGCCGCCTCGTTGCGGCGCAGCTCGGCAAGGCGCAGATAGAGCGCGGCGGCGCTGCGCTCAAAGGCGTCGTCGTCGGGCAGACTGTAATACGCCTGAATCAGGGCGCTTTCCTCGGAGGTCGCCGCAAGCTCCGTCTCGTCCGCGGGCAGGTAATCGCGAAAGCCGTCCGCCGTGTCCGGCGGCATCCGCGCCGCCAGCGCCTCGCCCTGCGCCCCGTCAAGCGCCTCGCTGAGGGCGAAGCGGATGGCGTCATCGGCGTGGAGAAACGCGTCGCTCGCCGCCTCGCTTGCCGCGCAGGCGGCTTCGTCGGCAGGGTTCTCGCACATGTGGATGTAGGCAAGCTCGCGCTGGGTGTAGACGTCGTCATACAGCGCCACCAGCGCTTCGTAAAGCGCCGGGGGGTCCGCGGTGAAGCGCGTGCAAAACGCCTCCACGGCGTCGCAGTCGATGCCGCGGTAGGTCATGTCCGCATAGGGGACCTCCGGGTGTGGGAAGGCCTCATAGTGTGCTGCCGCCGGGACGGGGGCGAGCAGACAGAGCGCTGCCGCAAGGAGCAGCGAGAACAGTTTCATGTGTTTCATCATGGCAACAGTTTACCACAGGGAGCACAGGAATGCAACGGCGTCTCACCGGGACGCGGCGGAAAGGAACGAGAGCATGACAACGTTTGAAAAGGTGTACGAGGCGGTGCGGCTTATCCCGCGCGGGAGCGTCGCCACCTACGGGCAGGTCGCGGAGGCACTGGGCAACCGGCGGCTGTCCCGCGTGGTGGGCTACGCGCTGCACGTCAACCCGGAGCCGGGTGTGATTCCCTGCCATCGGGTGGTCCGGCGGGACGGCGCGGTGTCCCCGGCGTTTGCCTTCGGCGGCGCCAACCGTCAGGTGGAGCTGCTGCGGCAGGAGGGCGTGGCATTTGTCGACGAGACACACGTGGACATGGCGCACCACCGCGTGCGCGCCCTGCCGCTGATTGTGTGATGCGGAAATGGCTTCAAACGACGCAAACCCGGCGCGCGCGGCAGCACCGACCGGTCGACTTTGGCGCAGGCGCGCAACACAACGGCTCTGAGCGGAACGCTCAGAGCCGTTGTGTTGATGAGTTGTCTGTTCAGCGCCGTCTGCGACTGCCGCGGTAGCCGCTGCTGTAGCCGCCGCGCCTTGCGCGTCCGCGGTAGCGGCGGCTGCGGGCGCGCAGGATGAGAATCGTCACGATGAGGATGAGCAGCAGCAGACCTGCCGCGGCGTAGCGGACCCAGGGCTGGACGAGAAAGGCCTTGACGTCGCGTTCCATCGTCAGGATGCGGGAGGCGGACACGTCATTGAGCGCAATCAGCGGCACCGTGCCGTAGTCCACGCCGTGATAGGAGACGGTCATCGTGCCCAGCGTGTCCCCCTCGGCGATGGGCGCGTCCACGATTTCGCTGCTGAGGCGGATGTCGCGCTCCAGCGCATCCAGCGTCAGCTCAACGGGCACCATGCGCCGCAGCTCCTCGCCCGGATGGACGACGACGTAGTTCGCCTCGCTGGACAGGGCGACAGGGACCTCGCAGACGAACTCCGAGGTGTCAATCAGGTCCATGGATTTGAAGTCGTCAAAGCCATGGCTGAACAGGCGGAGGGTTTCGGAGAAGCTGCGCGTTTCAATGACGCCGTCCTCCCGCTTGACGCGCTCCGCGCCGAGCACGACGGTGATGAGCTGACGCTTGGCGCGCACGGCGTTGGCGACGAGGCAGTAGCCCGCCTCGGGCGTCGAGCCGGTTTTGATGCCGCGCGCCTCGTCGCTGTAGTAGCCCGGCCAGCCGGTGCGCCAGGTGGAGATGAGGTAGTTGGTGGAATGCAGGGAGCGCTCCTTGGAGACGTTGGTCGCCGGGACGGTGTACGCCTTGCGAGCGACGATGGTGCTGAACTCCTCGTACTTCAGCGCCTCGGCGGTGATGAGATAGATGTCCCACGCGCTGGTGTAATGTTCCTCGTTGTGCAAGCCGGAGGGGTTGGCGAAGTGCGTGTCGGAACAGCCCAGTGCCTCGGCGCGGCGGTTCATCTGCTCCACGAAGGCGGGAATGCTGCCTGAAACGGCTTCCGCAAGGATGTGCGCCGCCTCGTTCGCGGAGACAATCAGAAGGCAGTTGAGCAGGTTTTCCACCGTCATGACCTCGCCCGCCTTGATGTTGGCGGTGCTGCCGTCGGGGGCAAGCCCTTCATAGGCGCTCTCCTGCGCGGTAATCTCCTGCGTGAAGGACAGCGTGCCCGCGTGGACGGCGTCAAGCGTCAGCAGCGCGGTCATCACCTTGGTGACGCTGGCGGGATAATTCTGCTCGTGGCAGTTTTTCTCGTACAGCACCTCGCCGGAGCCGACGTCAATCAGAAGCGCTGCGCGGGCGTCCACCTCGAAGTCATCCGCGGCATAGGCGGGGGTCAAAAGCGACAGAACGAGCGTCACTGCGAAAAAAAACGAAAAGAAGCGCTTAAATTTCATGGAAAAAAACCTCCATGTATGATATACTGTCAAATCAGTGGATTTTTGACCACGGATTTGGAAAAAATCGGGATACTTACAGTATAACAGAGAAAGGGGCGGAGTGCAACCGTGGAGCACAAAGAAAAATTCGGCGGCGCGCATGCGGCGCTTTTGCTGCTCACCGTCGCCTTCCTGGTGTCGCTGGCGTGGCTGTCGCTGCGCGGCGAGGCGCCGGTCGCGGCCGCGGGCGGCTATACCGTCTCTGTTGAGCGAAGCGTGCCCGAAGAGCAGCGTTCCGTGCCAAAGGCGGAGCCGGTGGACGTCAACACCGCCGCTGCGGAGGAGCTTGAGAGCCTGCCCGGCATCGGACCGGTGCTGGCACAGCGGATTGTGGACTACCGCACGGCGCACGGCGCGTTTTCCGCCGTGGAGGACCTGCTGGAGGTGGAGGGCATCGGCAGCGCAAAGCTGGAGGACATTCGGGGAAGCATCACAGTGGGAGGAGGCACGCCATGAAAATCCTGGTTGTGGACGACGAGAAGGTGCTCGTCAAGGGACTCAAATTCAATCTGGAGAACGAGGGCTACGCGGTGGAGACCGCGTATGACGGCAAGACCGCGGTGGAGCTGGCGCGCGGCGGCGACTTTGACCTCATCCTGCTCGACCTGATGATGCCGGAGGTGGACGGGCTGAACGCCTGCATGCAGATACGCACGTTTTCCAACGTGCCGATTATCATGCTCACCGCGCGCGGCGAGGACACGGACAAGCTTCTGGGCTTTGAATACGGCGCGGACGACTACGTGACCAAGCCCTTTAACATTCTGGAGCTCAAGGCGCGCATCCGCGCGCTGCTCCGCCGCTCCGGCGGCACACAGCAGAACGACCACCGCGCGCTCATCACCGCCGAGGGCTTCTCGCTCGACCCCGCGCAGCGCGTTGCCCTGCGCGACGGAGAGGTGGTGGAGCTGACGGCGAAGGAATACGACCTCATTGAGCTGCTGGTCAAGAACCCGCGCAGGGTCTACAGCCGCGAGAACCTGATGGACCTCGTCTGGGGCTATACCTACGCGGGCGACTACCGCACGGTGGACGTCCATATCCGCAAGCTGCGCGAGAAGCTGGAGCGCAGCCCTGCGGCGCCGGAGTACATCCTCACCAAGTGGGGGGTTGGCTATTATTTCAAGGGGTAACCCCGGAACAATCCAGTGGTCTGCAGGAGGGAGGCGCCGCCGTGCTGCGCGCGAGCTTACAGGTCAAATTCAGCGTCAGCTATATCGCGGTCATCGTCGCGGTGCTGGTGCTGATGAACAGCTATCCCATCATCGTGTCGGAGAACCTGGTGTTTCGCTCCAAGGAGACGACGATGAAAAGCAGCGTCTCCGTCATGGCGACCGCGCTGACGGGGCTTGCCGAGCTCAATGAGGAAAACGTCGCCACGGCGATGACGGTGGCGGAGGAGTCGGGCGTGTCCCGCATCCTGGTCACCGACGACGCGGGCCGCGTGCTCTACGACAGCCGTGAGACCGACAGCGCCCAGGGACGCTATGCCTTCTATACCGAAATCGTGCAGGCGCTGCATGGCAACGATGCCTTCTCCGTCGCCTATGCCGACGACGCCTTTCAGAGCCGCTGCTCCTCGCCGGTCATCTACCGCAGCCAGACCATCGGCGCGGTCTATGCCTATGAGTACGACACCGAGCAGGCGGCGCTGCTGCGCAACCTGCAGAGCACGCTGCTGCGCATTTCGGGGGGCGTGCTCATCTTCGTCGTGCTCATCAGCATCCTGCTCTCCCGTGTGCTGACGCGGCGCTTCGGTGTGCTTGCGGGGACCATCCGGCGCATGCGCGAGGGCGATTACGGCGGGCGCGCCAACGTCGGCGGGCACGATGAGATTGCGGACATCGCCGCGGAGTTCAACAGCCTTGCCGACCGCCTGCAGTCCACGGAGGAGGTGCGCCGCCGCTTCGTTGCGGACGCCTCGCACGAGCTGAAAACGCCGCTGGCGGGCATTCGTCTGCTTGCGGATTCGATTTTGCAGACAGAGACCATGGACGGCGACACGCTGCGGGAGTTCGTGGGCGATATCGGGCTGGAGTCCGAACGCCTCAGCCGCATCACCGAGGACCTGCTGCGCCTCACGCGGCTCGACAGCGGCGCGGTGGAGGGCGCGGAGCGCGTTGCCGTCGCGCCCGCGGTGGCGCGTGCGGTGCACATGCTCCGTCTCGTCGCGCAGGAGCGCGGCGTGGCGCTCTCCGCGCACGTCGAGCGGGAGGGCACGGTGCTCGCCACGGCGGATGAAATGCATCAGATTGTCTATAACCTGACCGAAAACGGGATTAAATACAACCATTCCGGCGGATTTGTCCGTGTGACGCTCTCCGGGGACGACAGGACCGTCGTGCTCGCGGTGGAGGACAACGGCATCGGCATACCCGACGGCGATTTGCCGCGCATCTTCGACCGCTTCTACCGTGTGGACAAGATGCGCTCCCGCGCCTATGGCGGCACGGGGCTCGGGCTGTCCATCGTCTCCGACACCGTGCGCCGCCGCGGCGGCACCGTGGAGGCGGCACAGCGCGAGGGCGGCGGCAGTGTGTTCACCGTGCGCCTGCCGCGCGCGGCGGAGGAGGGAGGCGCGCAGACATGAGGAGAACCGTCGCGCTGCTGCTGGCGCTGCTGGTGCTGCTGACCGCCTGTGCGGCGGAGCCCGAGCAGCCCTCGCCGGACGACTACGCGCTCTACTATGCCGCAAGCCTCGGCGCGAGCGCCGGCGGCGACGCCATCGACAGCGAAACGCACAACGTGCCGGGCAGCGCGTCCATGGACTCCGAGACGCTGGCGCAGGCGCTGGTGTGCGCGCTGCTGGACGGACCGCGGAGCGCCGTGCTGCAATCCCCCTTCCCGGAGGGCACGGCGCTGCAGCGGCTCAGCGTTGCCCGCGGGCGTGCGCTGGTGGACCTCTCGGAGCAGTACGGCAGACTCTCCGGCATCGACCTGTCGATTGCGGACGCCTGCCTGACGCTGACGCTGACGCAGCTTTCCGGCGTCTATGCCGTGCACGTCACGGCGGACGGGCGCGAGCTGCCCTACCGCGAGACGCAGCTGCTCACCGCGGCGGACGCGCTGCTCTCGAGCGGGGAGGACGTGATGCGCGCCATCAACGTCTCGCTCTACTTCCTCGACAAAGAGAGCGGGGAGCTGCGCGCACAGGCGCAGACGCTGGCGCTCTATGAGGGCCAGACCCGCGTCAGCGTGGTGCTGGCGGCGCTGGAGCGCGGCCCGGCGGGAGACGACACGCTCGGCGCGCTGCTGCGCGAGGAGGCGACGCTGGTGTCCAGCCACACGGAAAACGGCGTTTGCTATGCGGAGATCAACGGCCTTGGCGCGACGGACGAGGCGCATTACGCCCTGGCCGTCGAGTCGGTGGCGCGCTCGCTGCTCTCCCTCGACGGTGTGGACGAGGTGAATCTGCTTGTGGACGGCGCGCAGATACCGCCTGTGACGGCGGAGCCGCCACAGGAATGACAAAGGAGGACGTGCTTATGAAGCTGATGGTGATTGACGGGAACTCCATCCTCAACCGTGCCTATTACGGCATTCGGCCGCTGACCACGCGCGAGGGCTTTTACACCCACGCGATTTACGGGTTTCTGACCACGATGAAGCGCCTGACGGACGAGGAGCAGCCGGACGCGCTGTGCGTCACCTTTGACCGGCGCGAGCCGACCTTCCGGCATTTGTCGTTTCCCGACTATAAGGCGCAGCGCAAGGGCATGCCGGAGGAGCTTGCGATGCAGCTGCCCGTGCTCAAGGACGTGCTGGACGCCATGAACGTTCCGCGCTATGAGCTGGCGGGCTATGAGGCGGACGACCTCATCGGCACCATCTCGCGCCGCTGCGAGGCGGAGGGCTGGCGCTGTACCGTCGTCACCGGCGACAAGGACAGTCTGCAGCTCATCACCGGGCAGACGACGGTGAAGCTGGTGTCCACGCGCATGGGACAGACCACGACCAAGGACATGACGCCCGAGACCTTCCGCGCCGAATACGGCTTCGACCCGATTCACATCATCGACCTCAAGGCGCTGATGGGCGATACCAGCGACAACTACCCCGGTGTGCCGGGCGTGGGCGAGAAGACGGCGCTGGAGCTGGTGCGCAGATACGAAACCATTGACGCGATTTACGAAAAGCTGCCCGACATCGAGGCGCGTCCCGCCGCCATCCGCAAGCTGACGGAGGGCGAGGAGAGCGCGCGGCAGTCCTACCGTCTGGCGACCATCCTCACCGACGTGCCGCTGGACTTCGACCCCGCGCAGAACCTGCGCAAGGCACCCGCGGACGCGCTGTACCCGCTGTTTCTGAAGCTGGAGTTCAACAAGCTGATTGATTCCTGGCGCCTGACGCCGCCGCCGGAGCTGCCGGACGTGCCGGCGGCGGAGACGCCGACGGTCACCGTGCGCGCGGAGACGGTGACGGACGAGGCACGGGCGAACGAGCTGCTCGCGCTCTGGCGCGGCGCAGAGCGCGTGACGCTGCTGGCGCTGAGCGACCTGTCCGCAATTTTTGTGGACTGTCCGGTCAGCGACGCGGAGACGGTTGCCGCCGAGCTGTTTTTCAGCCGCTATGCGGGCGACTGGAACGCGCTGCTGCGCGCGCTGTTCGCGCCGGATATCAAAAAGGTCTCCCACAACGTGAAGGACCTCATGCGCGCGCTGCTGGAAAACGGACTGCCCATCGACGGCTTCGTGTTTGACACGGCGCTGGCCGCCTATCTTGTGGACGCCACGGCGGGCAGCTACGACATCGACAAGCTGTTCGTCTCGTACTTCCACCAGGAGCTGCCGAAGAGCGCGCATCTCCTGCCCGACGCGTTTACCATGCTGGGCGACGCGGCGGCGGAGGCGGCGTTCCACAGCTATACCGCCGCGGTGGGCGCGCTGTGCGAGGTGTTGCAGCCCGCCGTGGAGGAGCGGAACCTGCACGCGCTCTACTATGACGTGGAGCTGCCCCTGTGCGCCGTGCTGGCGCGGATGGAAACCGCGGGCTGCCTGGTGGACCGCGCGGCGCTGGCGGACTTCGGCGCGCTGATGGAGACGCGCATGCGGGAGCTGGAGCAGCGCATCTATACGCAGGCGGGGGAGACGTTCAATATCAACTCGCCCAAGCAGCTCGGCGCGATTCTCTTTGAGAAGCTGGCGCTGCCCCACGGCAAAAAGACCAAGACCGGCTGGTCCACCAACGCGGACGTGCTGGAAAAACTGCGCTGGGAGACGCCGATTGTGGCGGACGTGCTGGAATACCGGCAATACGCGAAGTTCAAATCCACCTACTGCGACGGGCTGCTGAAGGTCATCGCACCCGACGGGCGCATCCACACCAGCTTTCAGATGACCGTCACGGCGACGGGGCGCCTGTCGTCCACCGAGCCGAACCTGCAGAACATCCCCACCCGCACGGAGCTTGGCAGCGAGTTCCGGCGCATGTTCGTGCCCTCGCCGGGCTGCGTGCTGGTGGATGCGGATTACAGCCAGATTGAGCTGCGGCTGCTTGCGCACATCGCCGACGACAAGACCATGCAGGAGGCGTTTCGCAGCGGGGAGGACATCCACACCGTCACCGCCTCGCAGGCCTTCGGCGTGCCGCTGGCGCAGGTGACAAAGGAGCTGCGCTCCCACGCCAAGGCGGTCAACTTCGGCATCGTGTACGGCATCTCCGCCTTTTCGCTGGCAAAGGACATCGGCGTGAGTGTGGCGGAGGCGAAGGCGTACATTGAGAACTACCTTACGCGTTTTTCCGGCGTGCGGCACTATATGACCGACGTGGTGGAGCGCGCGAAGGCGGCGGGCTGGGTGGAGACGCTGATGCACCGCCGGCGCGCGCTGCCCGAGCTGGCGGCGAGCAATTTCCAGACGCGCTCGTTCGGCGAGCGCGTGGCGCTGAACATGCCCATTCAGGGCACGGCGGCGGACATCATCAAGCTTGCCATGGTGCGCGTGGACGAGCGGCTGCGGCGGGAGGGCCTGCAGGGCAGGCTGATTCTGCAGGTGCACGACGAGCTGATTGTCGAGTGCCCCGAGGCGGAGGCAGAGCGCACCGCGCGGCTGCTGGAGGACGAGATGGAGCACGTGATGGCGCTCTCGGTCCCGCTGACGGCGGAGGCGCACTGGGGCAAGAACTGGCTGGAGGCAAAGGGATAGACATGGAACACCTGAAAAAGAAGGTGCGCATCGTGCCGATGACGCATGCGCATCTTGACGAGGCGGCGGCGCTGGAGCGTGTGTGCTTTTCAACGCCCTGGTCGCGCAATATGCTCGCCGAGGAGCTGGACAACGACGCCTCGGCATATCTGGTCGCACTGGATGAAGCGGACGGCAGCGTCGTCGGCTACGCGGGGCTGCTGGTCGTTCTGGACGAGGGCTACATCACCAACGTCGCCGTGCGTCCGGAGTCGCGCCGCGCAGGCGTGGCCTCCGCGCTGCTGGACGTGTTCGTGCGCTTTGCCGAGGGCAACCGTCTGGCGTTTCTGACGCTGGAGGTGCGCGCGTCGAACTACGGCGCCATCGCGCTCTACGGCAGCCGCGGCTTCCGCGGCGTGGGACGCAGGCCCAATTACTACGAGCATCCGAAGGAGGATGCAATCATTATGACAAGGGAGTTTGGAAGCAATGGAGATGAAGCTGCCGACGGAGGCGCAGCTGCGCGAGGTGTATGAGCGGGACCTGCTTGCGTCCTTTCCGCGCGCGGAGCTCAAACCGCTCAAAGAGATGCTTGCAGAAATGCGCAGAGGGGAGTATCATCCATGGTGTCTCTTTGAGGGGGACGCCATCCTCGGCGAGGCCTTCGTGCTGGTGCACGTCCCGGGCTTCGCACTGTTCGACTATCTCTGCGTCACGCCGCAGCGGCGCAACGACGGGCTCGGTTCGACGCTGATTGCGAAACTGGCGGAGGCGGAGCGGGGAAACGTGCTGTTCGGCGAGGCGGAGCTTCCCGCCTATGCGCCCGACCCCGCCATGGCGGAGCGACGCCTTGCCTTCTACCGGCGCAACGGCGCGAAGCAGGCGAGCTATGACGTCTGCGAGTTCGGCGTGCCCTACCACACGCTGTACTGGGCGGAGGGCGCGCTGGATATGGACGCGCTCTGTGCCGCGCACGCCGCGACCTACCGCAGCGCGGTTCCCGAGCCGGCCTACCGCGAGTGGATTCGCATCCCGTGGGAGCCGTCGATGGGCGTCCCGAAAAAAATTCCCTGGATAGGACAGAATTGACGATGAAGATACTGGCTTTTGAGTCCTCCTGCGATGAGACCGCCGTTGCGGTCGTCGAGGACGGACGCAGAATATTGTCCGATGCCATCGCCTCGCAGGCGGATATGCACGCCCTGTACGGGGGCGTCGTGCCGGAGATTGCCTCGCGCAAGCACGTGGAGACGATTGCCGCGCTGACGGAGCAGGCGCTTGCCGAGGCGCGGGTCACGAAGCGGGAGATTGACGCCGTGGCGGCGACCTACGCGCCGGGACTCATCGGCGCGGTGCTGGTGGGGCTGAACTTCGCCAAGTCCGTGGCGTGGGCGCTGCGCGTGCCGCTGATTCCCGTGCACCATATCCGCGGACACATCGCGGCGAACTACCTGGCGTTTCCGGAGCTGGAGCCGCCGTTTCTCGCGCTGTGCATGTCCGGCGGCAACACGCTGCTGGTGGATGTGGCGGACTACACCGAGTTCCGGCTCGTCGGCGCGACGCGGGACGACGCGGCGGGCGAGTGCTTCGACAAGGCGGCGCGTGTGCTGGGACTGCCGTACCCCGGCGGCAAGCCGATGGACGAGCTGGCGCATCAAAGCGAGGGCGGCGTATACGACCTGCCGCGCGCGAAAATCGAAGGACATGAGCTGGACATGAGCTTTTCCGGGCTCAAGACCGCCGTGGTCAACCTCGCCCACAACGCCGAGCAGACGGGCCGCGCGCTTGACCGCGCGGCGCTGGCGCGGGATTTCACGCAGGCGGTGTCGGACGAGCTGGTGCCGCGCACCATGCGCGCCGCGGCGCTGTGCGGCAGAAAAACCGTGGTTGCCGCCGGCGGCGTGGCGGCAAACTCGTTCCTTCGCGCCGACCTGCTTGCCGCCTGCGAGAAGGCGGGCTGCAGGCTCTACCTCCCGCCGCTGTCGCTGTGCGGCGACAACGGCGCGATGATTGGCGCGCAGGGCTATTACGAGTACTGCGCCGGCGCGCGCGCCGACTGGTCGCTCAACGCCTATGCAACGCGTGAGATCGACGAACCCATCGTCGCTTACGATAGATAACGAACAAGAAGGAAGGAAGAAATCTATGAAACCAAAAGCAAATCCCCGCGCGTTGCTGCCGGTGCTGGTCTTTCTGGTGCTGTACCTGGGCCTCGGCATCCTGTTCGAGTACGTGCTCAAGATTTCGATGGGCTTTTACTCCATCCCCATCGTTGTCGTGTTCCTCGTGGCGCTGCTGGTGGCGTGCCTGCAGAATAAAGGGCTGAGCTTTGACGGCAAGCTCGCCGTCATGGCGCAGGGCGTGGGCGACAAGAACATCATGACGATGATTCTGATTTTCCTTGCCGCCGGCGTGTTTGTCGGCGTGACCGGACGCTCCAGCGCCGAGGCGGTGGCGTATTTCCTGCTCTCCGTGACGCCTGCGCGCGCCGCGGTGGCGGTGCTGTTCGTGGCGGCCTGCTTCGTCTCCACGGCGATGGGCACCTCCGTGGGCACCATCTCCCTCATCACGCCGATTTCGGTGGCGGTGGCGGAAATCAGCGGTTTCCCGCTGCCGCTGTGCATCGGCTCCGTCATGGGCGGCGCAATGTTCGGCGACAACCTCTCCTTTATCTCCGACACGACCATTGCCGCCTGCAACACGCAGGGCTGCGAGATGCGCGACAAGTTCCGCGCCAACTTCAAAATCGCCCTGCCCGCCGCACTGGTGACGCTGGTGCTGATTCTCATCACGGGCAGCGACGGGCTTGCCCAGATTGAAATTCCCGAATACAACCTGCTGCTGCTCATCCCCTACGTGCTGGTGCTCATCGGCGGCATTGCGGGCATGAACGTGTTCGTCGTGCTGCTCGTCGGCATTCTCTCCGGCTGCGTCATCACCCTTGCCACGGGCACGGTGGGCGCGCTGGACCTGCTGGGCAACATGGGCGCGGGCGCCAGCGGCATGTTCGAGACGATTATGGTCACGATTCTGGTGTCCGCCATGTGTGGGCTGATGCGCGAGTACGGCGGCTTTGAGGCGCTGCTCGCCTTCATCCGCCGTGTGTTCAAGGGCGCGGTCGGCGGACGCCTCGGCGTGGGCCTGCTGGTCGGCGCGATGGACATCGCCACCGCGAACAACACCGTCGCCATCGTCATGGCGGGCCCCATCGCCAAGCAGATCAGCGACGAGTACGGCATCACGCCCAAGGAGTCCGCGTCCCTGCTGGATACCTTCTCCTGCATCTTCCAGGGCATTATCCCCTACGGCGCGCAAATGCTCGTCGCCATCTCGCAGGCGGCGGTTCTGGGCGCGACGGTCTCCGCCTTTGAAATCATCCCCTGCCTGTTCTATCCGTATCTGCTCTGCGTGAGCTCGCTGGTGTTCATCTTCATCGGCGCGGGCCGCAAGCGCAAGTGACGCGCTGTGCGCAGGCATCCGGACGGACACCGACAACAAATACAGCGGCAGGGACTCGGGCAAACGCCCGGGTCCCTGCCGGTATGAAAGAGCGCCGTCAGCGCTCTTTTTCCTTGTTGAACCAGTATTGCCGGAACAGCTTGTACTGTGCGTGGTCAACGCGCAGCATGCGGTACAGGCGCTTGAGGTTGAAGTCGTCGGGGTTAGCCAGCGTGCGCTCGCTCTTGAGCTGCTTCAGCTCCGCGCGCAGCGCGGGGTCGGTGACGTAACGCCTGAGAATGCCGCGCGGCACGTTCGACCACAGCGCGACGTTGTAGCTGCGCAGGCAGGCGTCCCGCTTGCCGTACACCACGTCGTCGGCAAAGAGCTTCATGGCGTTGATGCCCGCCGTGGTCGAACGTGCCGCGCGGCATTCTCAAGCGCTACGTCACCGACCCCGCGCTGCGCGCGGAGCTGAAGCAGCTCAAGAGCGAGCGCACGCTGGCTAACCCCGACGACTTCAACCTCAAGCGCCTGTACCG